>CP099832.1:0-184356 GCA_029851365.1 Candidatus Shikimatogenerans bostrichidophilus
TTATTTATCATTTTTTTTTATTTTAATATTTAAGCATAAACCTTTTAATTCTTTAATTAATACATTAAATGATTCAGGTATATTTGGATTAGGTATTTTTTTACCTTTTATTATAGATTCATATGTATTATATCTACCTTTTATATCATCAGATTTTATAGTTAATAATTCTCTTAATAAATTAGAAGCTCCAAAAGCTTGTAATGCCCATACCTCCATTTCTCCTAATCTTTGTCCTCCTAATTGAGATTTACCACCTAATGGTTGTTGTGTAATTAAAGAATATGGACCAGTAGATCTAGTATGTATTTTATCATCTACCATATGTCCTAATTTTAACATATATAATACACCTATAGTAACTTTATTTATATATTTTTCACCAGTTATACCATCATATAAATTAACTCTACCAAAATTTTTAATTTTATTTTTTTTTAAAAGATTATGTAAATCTTTTATAGTGCAACCATCAAAAATAGGTGTATTAAATTTTTTATTATTTTTATATCCTATATATCCTAAAATAGCTTCTAATACTTGTCCTAAATTCATACGAGAAGGTACACTTAATGGATTAAGTATCATATCTATAGTAGTACCATCTTCTAAAAACGGCATATTTTCTTTTTTTACTATTTTAGCTATTACTCCTTTATTACCATGTCTACCTGACATTTTATCTCCTACTTTTAAAATTCTTTTCTGTATAATATAAATCTTAACTTTTTTTATATTATTATTTAATAATGGATGACCTAAAAAAAATTTTAATCTTTTATTTATATATCTATCTTTATTTATTTGAAAATATATATTAAAATTATTAAATAAAATTTTTATATTATTTTTTGTTTTTTTATCCATTATTATATAATCAAATAATTTTCGTAATTTTAATAAATAAGCTATTATTTTTATATTTATATAATTATTTTTTTTATAATATAAATATTTTACTTTATTTTTAATTATTATAGGTATATATATATCTTTATTAATTATATTATTTTTTAATATTTTATAAATTTTAATTACTAAAGAATTATAAAATTTTTTAATTCTTTTTTTATATTTATATTCATTTTTATATATATCCTTTTTATATCTAATATTTTTATATTTATAAATTTTTACTTTATATACAATACCATTTAAATATTTTGGTGCTCTTAATGAAATATCTTTTACATTACTAGCTTTATCACCAAAAATATATTTTAATAATTTTTCTTCAGGTGTTATAATTTTTTTATTCTTAGGTTTAATTTTACCTATCAATATATCTCCTGGACGAACTTTACTACCTACTTTAATTATACCATTTTTATCTAAATTTCTTAATTTATATTTATTTATATTAGGTAAATTTCTAGTAAATTCTTCTCTACCATATTTTATTTTTTTTAAATTTGAATTAAATATTTCTATATGTAAAGAAGTAAACATATCTTTTTCTAATACTTTATTAGATATAACGATAGAATCTTCATAATTATATCCTTTCCATGACATAAATGCTACTAATATATTTTTACCTAATGATAAATATCCATTTTTACTTGCAAATCCTTCAGATAATATTTGATTCTTTTTAACTTTATCTCCCTTTTTTACTATTGGATTTAGATTAAAACATGTATTTTGATTAGTTCTTTTAAATTTAGGTAATTTATAAGTATAATATTTATTATAAAAATTAGTATTTTTTTTAAATTTATTATAATTATATTTTATAATAATATTTTTAGAATCAACATATTTAACTATACCATTAGTTTTTGCATTTCTATAATTTCTAGAATAATATATTATCTTATCTTCCATACCAGTTCCTACTATTGGTTCATCAGGAAATAATAAAGGTATAGATTGTCTCATCATATTAGATCCCATTAATGCTCTATTAGCATCATTATGCTCTAAAAATGGTATTAAAGACGCAGATATAGATAGTATTTGATTAGGAGAATAATCTATATAATTAATATATTTAATATTTTTATATATAATTTTATTATTTCTTCTAACTAAAAATTTTTTATTTTTTTTATTATTTTTATATATATTATGTAATCCTATATTAATATCCTTTTCTTCTTCTGATGTTAAAAAATATAATTTATTATTTATTACTCCATTAATAATTTTTCTATATGGAGTTTCTAAAAACCCAAATTTATTAATATTAGAAAATAAAGCTAAAGAATATATTAATCCAATATTAGGCCCTTCTGGAGTTTCTATTGGACATAATCTACCATAATGAGAATCATTCACATCTCTAGCTTCAAAAGAGGCTCTAGATTTAGTTAATCCTCCTGGGCCTAATAAAGTTATTCTACGTTTATGTGTAATTTCAGATAAAGGATTAGTTTTATCTAGGAATTGGGAAACTTGACTAGTAGCAAAAAAAGTATTTATTAAAGAATTTAATATTCTAGAATTAATTAATCTTTCTTGATTATATGTATCATATAAATTAATATATGATTTATTTTTAATTGAATTTTTTATTCTATATAATCCTAAAGAAAATATGCTAGATAAATGATCACTAATCATTTTTACTTGTCTATTAGATAAATTATCTATATCATCTATTTCTTTAGGATTATTAAATAATTTAATTAAATTCTTTAATATTTTTTTATAATCTTCTTTAGTTAAATAAGATATATTAAATTTATTATTTATATTTAATTTCAAATTTAACTTATATCTCCCTATATCCCCTAAATCATAATACTTTTTATTAAAGAATATTCTACTTATAAAATTCTTAGCAACACTTAAATTCGGCGGTATAGTTCTTCGAAAAAGTTTATAAATGTAAATATTACATACATTATATTTCTTACTATCATTTTTTTTTATATTTTTTTTTAATATTCTATATCTTAATATATTAAAGTTTTTATTATATAAATACAAATATAATATATTATTTTTAATTAATATATTTATATTATCTTTATTTAATAAAGTATTCTTTTTTAATATTATTTTTTTACTATTATTTAATATATTATATACATTTTTTCTTCCTATTAATAATTTTAATTTAATTTTTTTTAAATTTACTTTTTCATATAAATCAAAAATTTCATAAAAATCATTATCATTTTTTAATCCTAAAGCACGTAAAAAAGTTAATGCTAATACTTTTTTCTTTTTATCTATATAAGTATAAATAATATTATTATTGTCTATTAAAAATTCTAACCATACTCCTAATACTGGTATAATTCTTATATAATATATTTTATTACCATTATAATCATAATTTTCTCCAAAAAATATACCAGGAGATCTATTGAATTGATATATTATTGTTCTTTCATTACCATTTATTATAAAACTACCATTATTTGTTATAAAAGGACAAGTACATAAATAATACATTCTATATTTTATTATTTTTATATTTTTAATATAATATGTTAATTTTAATTTTATATTTATATTTGTCCCATAACTAATTTCATTTTCTATAGATTCTTCTATATTATATTTTGGAGGTAAAGCATAATAATTTAAAAAATCTATTTTAAATTTATTTAATTTATTTTTAATTGGAAAAAATTTTTTTAATATTTTAAAAAGAATATCATTTTTATTATTAATTCTATTAATACTTAAAAATTTTCTATAAGAATTAATTTGTCCTTTTAAAAAATCAAAATATATAATATTTTTACTTAATTTAGAGAAATCTATTCTTTTATTTATCATATTAATTAGATTCCTTTAATTCTATAATAACATCTAATTTTTTGAAATCTTCTTGTATTTTTTTAGCTTCTTCTAAAGAAATAGATTCTTTTATTAAACTTGGTAATTTATCTATTAATTTTTTAGATTCTGTTAAACTTTTACCAGTTATATTATTAATTAATTTAATAACGGGTAGTTTAACTGTACCTAATGTATTTAAATAAATATCATATTTTATATCTTTTTTATTAATATTTATATCATCTTTTTTAGAAATTTCAGTATTTAAACTATTTATATTAGATGAATAATTTGTATTAATTTTTATATTATAGTTTTTTTCTAATATATTATACAATTTATTAATTTCTTTAATATTTAAATTAACTAATTTTTTAGCGATTTCTTTAATTTTTTTCATTGTTTATTTTATTTTTTTTTAATTCATTTAAAATATTTAATATTTTATTATTAATATATATATGATATCTTAATAAATCATCTTTAATTTTATTACTTAATAAATTAACTATATCAAATATTATATTATTTTTAGATTTTAATTTTATTAAATCATTTAATTCATAATCAATAAAATTTATAGAATCTATAATAGCTCCTTTAAATATAGGATATAATATATTATTTATACTTATTTGATACTTTTTTATAATTATAGCTGATATATTAATATTATTAGAAAACATTAAAAATGTACTACCATATAATATTTTACTTATTTTTTTATTTAAAATTTTTTTTAATAAATTATTTTTTACATTTTTTAAAATAATATTATTATTATAACATTCTCTTTTAAAAAGATTTAATAAATTAGAATTAAATCTTGAAATATCAATAAAATATAAATATTTATATTTATTAATATCTTTTTTAATTTTTTTTATAATTAAAATTTTATCTTTTTTATTCATTTTTTATATCAATAATTTTAAGCTAGGACTCATAGTAGTATTTATATAAACCTTATCTATTATTATAGGTTTATTATTTATATAATTTTTTTTTATATTATTTATAATATATAAATAATTTTTTATTAAATTATTTTTATTAAAATTTATTTTACCTATTACTAAATGAATAATACCATATTTATCTGTTTTTATTAATATATTTCTACTTTTTTTATATTTTTTTATAATATCTAAATAATTATTTTTATCTACTATTGTATTGTTATCATAATTAGGTAAAATTTTTTTTTTACCTAATATGTGAGCAATATTTAATAAATATTTCATATAATATTCACTAGATATAATATAATCAAATTTTATAATATCATTATTATCTATATTATTTATATATTTAACACCTCCTATAAATTTTATATTTAATTTTTTAATAACTATATTACGATATTCTTTTTCAATTAATACTAATATTTTATTATTTTTACCATTACTATAAGGTATAAATAAATTTTTTTTAAATGTTAATATATTGTCTTTATATTTTTTTAGTTTTATATAAATATTTATAGAGGAATTAAATTTAGTAAAATTATATTTTTTTAAAATATGAATAGCTTCATTTATTTTATATTTATTATTTTTATTAAAATGAATAGATATTCTTTTTAAATTTTTAGTTAATTTTTTCATCTAATATTTTTATTCCTAAAGATTTTAATGTACCTTTTATCATAGATACTGCAGATTCTATATTATAACAATTTAAATCAGATATTTTATATTTAGCTATTTTATATATATCATTAATATTAATTCCTCCTATTATTTTTTTATTAGGTTCACTAGAACCTTTTTCTAAATTTAATAATTTTAATACTTTATATTTAATAGATTTTTTTTTTATTTTAAAATCAAAACTTTTATCTTCATATATATATATATGTATAAATAATAATTTATTTATTTTATTTTTAGTTTTTTCATTAAAATAATTACAAAAATCCATTATATTTATACCTATAGAACCTAATGTTGGACCTAATGGTGGAGATGGATTAGCTAATCCACCTTTTATATTTATTTTAATAATTTTAAATATCTTTTTCATATATTATATTTTATTAACTTTATTTTTATCTATTTTCAAATTTACTTCTCTACCCATTATATATATAGAAATTTCAATTTTATCTTTATAAATTTTTTCTACTTTACCAATTAAACCTATAAAAATACCAGAATTAATACTTATATCATCACCTTTTTTAATAATATTTCTATCTTTTTTATTTTTTTTTAAAAATTTTTTAAATTCATTATATTTTAATGGTATAGGTAATTTATTATTTCTTTCATTTAAAAATCCAATTACTCCATTAATTTTTTTTATTTTATATAATAATAAATAGTCTAATTTTAAATAAATTATCAAATATCCAGGTAAAAGTCGTCTATTATAAATATATTTTTTATTATTTTTAATTTTTATATCCTTTTTAATAAAATTATATACTTTAATATCTTTATTATTAGTTATATTTTTTATTTTATTAGATATATCTACTTCATATCTAGTAATTATATTTAGTATGTACCATTTTTTTTTCATTTTTTTTATATTTTTTTTATGTACACGGATGATAAGATTCGAACTTATAACCTACGGTTTTGGAGACCGTTGCTCTACCATTAAGCTACATCCGTGTATTAAATATTAAATAATAATAATAATATTTTAAGTAAAATCTATAACTTGACCTGCACCAACAGTTTTTCCCCCTTCTCTAATAGCAAATTTTAATCCTATATTTAATGGAATAGACTTATGAAGTTTTACTTCAATTTTTATATTATCTCCTGGCATAACCATTTCTATTCCTTTAGGTAAATAAATAGTACCTGTTACATCAGTAGTTCTAAAATAAAATTGTGGTTTATATTTATTATAAAAAGGTGTATGTCTACCTCCTTCCTCTTTTTTTAATATATATATATTTGCTTTAAATTTTTTATATGATTTAATACTATTAGGTTTAGCTATAACCATACCTCTACTTATATCTTTTTTTTCTATACCTCTTAATAATAATCCTACATTATCTCCAGCTTCTCCTTTATCTAAAATTTTTCTAAACATTTCTATACCAGTTACCGTAGTATTAATTTTTTTTTCATTACCGATACATTCTACTGTATCTCCAGTATTAATTATACCACTTTCTATTTTACCAGTACATACTGTACCTCTACCAGTAATAGTAAAGATATCTTCAATAGGCATTAAAAATGGTTTATTTATATCTCTAATAGGATTAGGTATATATTCATCTATAGTATCCATTAATTTATAAATATTTTTTAATTCATCTTTATCTCCTTTTAAAGCTTTTAATGCCGACCCTTTAATTATAGGAGTATCATTAAATCCATAAGATTTTAATAAATCTTTAGTTTCTTCTATTACTAAATCTAATAATTCTTTATCATCTATTAAATCTATTTTATTTATAAAAACTATAATTTTAGGAACACCTACTTGTTTAGCTAATAATATATGTTCCCTAGTTTGTGGCATAGGTCCATCAGTAGAAGCTATTACTAGAATTGCGCCATCCATTTGAGCAGCTCCTGTTATCATATTTTTTATATAATCAGAATGACCAGGACAATCTATATGAGCATAGTGTCTTTTATCTGTATTATACTCAATATGTGAAGTATTAATTGTTATACCTCTTTCTCTTTCTTCTGGAGCATTATCAATAGCACTAAATTTTTTTTCTTCAGCTAATCCTTTAATAGATAAAGCTTTTGTAATAGCTGCTGTTAATGTAGTTTTTCCATGATCTACATGACCTATAGTTCCTATATTAATATGTGGTTTATTACGTAAAAATTTTTCTTTTGACATATAATTTGAAAATTTTAAGCGGGAAACGGGAATCGAACCCGTAACAATCAACTTGGAAGGCTGACATTCTACCTATTGAATTATTCCCGCTAATATATGGGGAGAGTAGGATTCGAACCTACGAAGATAATAATCAACAGATTTACAGTCTGTCCTCGTTAACCACTTGAGTATCTCCCCAATTTAATAATAAAGCCGAAGGTGGGAATCGAACCCACGACTTCGAGATTACAAATCACGTGCTCTACCAAACTGAGCTACTTCGGCATTTTTTACATAAATTAAAATAATAATATATATTTATATAATATATAATTAAATTATTATAATATATATAATATATGAAATATAATTATAAAAAAATAGAAAAAATATGGCAAAAATATCATAAAAAATTTAATTTTTTTAAAATTAATATTAATAAAAATAAAAAGTATTATATATTAAATATGTTTCCTTACCCTTCTGGTTATGGATTACATATAGGTCATAGTATAGGATATATATATACAGATATTATTGCTAAATATAAATCTGGTTTAGGATATAATATATTGAACCCAATAGGTTTTGATTCTTTTGGATTACCTGCAGAACAATATGCATTAAAAATGAATAAATTACCTTCTTATATAGTAAAAAAAAATATTAAAAATTATAAAAAACAAATAAAAAATTTAGGAGTTTTTTTTAATTGGAAAAGAATAATTAATACAAGTGATAAAAAATATTATAAATGGACGCAGTATATATTTATAAAATTATTTAATAGTTTTTATTATAAAAATAAAATTTTACCTATTAAATATTTATATTCTAAAATAAAATATAAAAATTTAAATAAATATAGATTAGCATATTTAAAAAAAAGTTATGTTAATTGGTGTCCTAAATTAAATAGTGTATTATCAAATGATGAAATAGAAAATGGTAGAAGTATAAGAGGAGGTTATAAAATAATACTTAAAAAAAAAATACAATGGCATTTAAGAATTACTAAATATATAAAAAAATTATTAAAAGATTTTAATTATATAAAATGGCCTATAGATATAAAAAATAATCAAATTAAATGGATAGGATATAAAAAAGTATATACAATAAAAATTAAGTTATTTAATAAATATTTAAAAATTTTTAGTACTAATAAAAATAAGAATTTATATTCTATAATATTTGATTATCCTTCAAAATATTCAAATATAATTATAAATAGATTAAAAAAATATAATAAAATAAAAATATTAAATAAATTAAATAAAATTAATTATAATAATAAATATAAAATATTAGTTAAAATAAAAAATAATTTAAATAAAAAAATATATATATATATAAGTAATTATTATAAAAATTTTTATTTAAATGGAGTTTTTATAAAATATAAAAAAGATTATAATTTTTTAAAAATAAAGACTATATCAATATTAAAATTTAAAGAATATATAAATTTAAAATTTAATTTTAAAAAGGAATATATATATAATTTAAAAGATATAATATTTTCTAGACAAAGATATTGGGGTGAACCAATACCTATATATTATAATAATAATTTACCATATAATATAGATATTAAATATTTACCTTTAAAATTACCTAATATATCTAAAAATAATTTTATAAATAAAAAAATTAATTTAAATAATATTAATAAATGGGCTTGGGATAATAAAAATAAAAAAGTAACTTATAAAAAATACATAAATAATAATAATAAAATATATCCATTAGATACTAATACTATGCCAAGTAGTGCTGGATCTAATTGGTATTATTTAAGATATATTAGTCCAAATTATAATAAATTTATTTTTAATAAAGAAATAAATTTTTGGAAAAATGTTGATTTATATATAGGTGGTAGAGAACATATAAATGGACATTTATTATATTCTAGATTTATTACTAAATTTTTAAATGATTTAAATATTATAAAATTTAATGAACCTTTTATAAATTTTATTCCTCAGGGTATTATATTAAATAAAACATATATTATATATAAATATAAAAATAAAATATATTCTTATGATATAATTAAATATAAAAATAAAAAAAAATTACAAAAAATATATGTTAATAAAAAAGATATAATAAATAAAAAATATTTAAATATAAATAAAAAAAAATATAATAAATATATTTTATTTAAAAATAAATATAATAAAATATTGTGTAAAATTAAATTAGAAAAAATGTCTAAATCTAAATATAATATAATAACCCCAGATTCAATTATAAATAAATACGGTATAGATTGTTATAGATTATATATAATGTTTATTGGTCCTTTTAAAAATAAAAAAATATGGAATATTAATAAAATAAATGGTATTAAAAGATTTTTAAATAAAATTTGGAATTATTATTTAATTAAAAAATATAATAAAATTAATTCAGACGATAAAGACAAAATAAATGAATATTTAATAAATATACATAAAAATTTTGATAATTTTATTTTACATAAAAATATTAGTATTTTTATGAAAATTTTTAATTTTATAATTAAAAAAAAAATTTATGATATTAATTTAAATAAAAATATATTAATATTATTAGCAACTTATGTACCTAATATAACAGAAGAAATATGGAAAAGATTAGGTAATAGAAAAAGTATATATAATGAAAAAATAAATAAAATAAAATATATAAGTAATAATATTAAATATTTAATATTAATTAATAATAAAATTAAAGATATAATTTATATAAATAAAAATAATAATAATTTAATAGAATTAAAAAAAAAAATTATAAATAAAATTTATTATCCTAAAAAATATAAAAAAATTATTTTTATAAAAAATAAAATATTAAATATTTTATTATAGTTTATTTTTAAATTGTATATATATATGACATAATGATACTGCTATACTATCATATATATCATAATTATTTGTGTATTTTTTTTTAAAATTAAATTTTTTTTTTATAATATTATATATATATTTTTTATTTATATTACCATTTCCTGTTAAAATAAATTTAATAGTTTTAGGATAATATTTATATATTTTTTTATTATTATTTAATGCTGATAATAATATTATAGTTTGACATTCTATTAATCTTTTTAATGATAATACATTATTTCCTAAATAAGTATTTTCCATAACTAAATATTTAGGATTGTATTTATTTATTATCTTATTTATATATAAATATATTATTTTTATTTTATTAATATATATATTTTTTTTTTTTAATAATATTTCTTTTAATTTTATAATTTTTATATTATATTTAAATATTTTTAATATAGATATACCTATAATATTAATACCTGGATCTATACCCATTATTATAGTAATTTTCATAAATTAAAATTTTGGTATTATAATATTATAATTTATATTGTTTTTAAAAAAAAAAAATAATGTTAAAAAAATATAAAAATTATTTATTAATAATTGATGATTATTTAATATTACCAGGTATTATATTATTAATTAATATAGTTAAAGATGATATTAAAAAAATTATTAATAATATATATATAAATAAAAAATATATATCAGTTTTTATTAAAAAAAAAAAAGAAATAAATATTAAAAACTTATATAAAATAGGTATAATATGTGAAATAATAAAAATAAATAAATATAATAATAATTTAACTATCTTTTTAAAAGGTATATTAAGATGTAAATTATTTAATAATAAAATAAAAAAAATTTATAATAATTTATTATATTTAGGATATATAATACCTATAAATGAGTTAGTTTATAATAATAATGATATAAAAATATTATCATTATTAATGATATTAAAAGAAAAAGCTATAAAATTATTATCTTATGATTATAATAATAATATAAATATTATAAATAATATAAAAAAAATAAATAAATTAAATTACTTAATATATTATTATTTAATTAATATAGTTAAAATTATTTATTATAAATCAATTATATTAAAATATAATAATATAATTAAACAATTTAAAATATTATTTAAATATTTATTATTTGAATTAAAAAAAAAAGAAATTAGTAAAGAAATAATTAATAAAGTTAAAAAAAAAATTAATAAACAACAAATAGAATATTTTTTAAATCAACAAATAAAAGCAATAAAAGAGAAAATAGGATATAAAGAAGATGATGATATTAATATTTTAATTAAAAAATCATTAAAAATTAATTTATCTAAAGAAGCTAGATCTAAATTTAATAATGAAATATTAAAGTTAAAAAATTTAAATATAAATATTCAAGAATATTATATAATTAAGAATTATTTAAATTTTTTATTAAAATTACCTTGGAATATTTATAGTAAAGATAATATTAATATTAATAAAACTATAGATATATTAGATAATAATCATTATGGATTAAATAATATAAAAGATAGAATAATAGAATTTATATCTGTATTAAAATTAAATAAAAATATTAATTCACCTATTTTATGTTTTATAGGTCCTCCTGGAGTTGGTAAAACTACTTTATCTAAATCTATAGCTAAAGTATTAAATAGAAAATTTATTCGTATATCATTGGGTGGATTATATGATGAATCAGAATTACGTGGACATAGAAGAACATATGTAGGAGCTATGCCAGGTAGAATTATTAAGTCTATTATTAATAGTGGAACTTCTAATCCTGTTATATTGCTAGATGAAATAGATAAAATTATAAAAAATGGTTATAATGGTAATCCTTCTTTAGCATTATTAGAAATTTTAGATCCTGAAATTAATAATAAATTTTATGATAATTATTTAGAAATAGGGTATGATTTATCTAAGATATTATTTATAGCTACTGCTAATAATATTAATAATATAAATTATACATTATTAGATAGAATGGAAGTAATAAATATAAATGGATATACTATAGAAGATAAAATTAATATATCTAGAAAATTTCTAATACCAAATTTAATAAAAAAAAATGGATTAAATAATATAAAAATAATATTTAAAAAAAAAGAATTAGAATTAATAATTATTAATTATACTAATGAATCAGGTATTAGAAATTTAATTAGAAATATTGAAAAAATTTTAAGATATATAGCTAAAATATTTATAATAAAAAAAAAGATAATAAAAGTAGTTAATATAAAATTAATTAAAAAAGTATTAGGATTAAGTAATATAAATAAATATGAAATTATAAATAAACCAGGTATATCTATTGGATTAGCCTGGACAGGTTATGGAGGTGATATTATATATATAGAAAGTGTATTATTAAGTAATGGTAGTGGTAATATAACATATACTGGAAATATTGGAAAAATTATGAAAGAATCTATAATAATTGCTGTGAAATATATAAAATCTAATTATAATATATTTAAAATTAATTATAATTATTTTATAAAATATGATTTACACGTACATATACCTGAAGGTTCTATACCTAAAGATGGTCCTTCTGCTGGTATAGCTATATTTACATCATTAATTTCATCATTTTTATCTAAACCTATAAAAAATTATTTAGCTATGACTGGAGAAATTACATTAAGAGGTAAAATATTAGAAGTTGGTGGTATAAAAGAAAAAATTTTAGCGGCTAAAAGATTATTTATAAAAACTATAATATTACCTAATAAAAATAAATATTGTATAGATAGTATAAATAAAAAATATTTAAAAGGATTAAAGTTTTATTACATTAATAATATAGAAGATATAATAAATATAATATTTTAAAAAATGAAAAATAATAAATATATAATTACTGCTGCTTTACCATATACAAATGGTGATATTCATATAGGACATTTATCTGGGGTATTTTTACCTGCAGATATATATAATAGATATTTAAAATTAAATAAATATAAAAGTATATTTATATCTGGATCTGATGAACATGGAGTTAATATATTAATAAAATCTATCAATGAAAATACATCTCCAGTTAATATAATTAATAAATATCATTATATGATAAAAAAAAATTTAAAGATATTTAAAATTAGTTTAAATAATTATTTTAGAACTTCTAATAAAATACATAAAAAATATAGTTTAAAAGTATTTTATAAATTATATAATAAGAAATTTTTTATAGAAAAAGCAACATATCAATATTACGATAAATTATATAATTTATTTTTAGCTGATAGATTTGTAATAGGTATATGTCCTATATGTAATTATAAGGAAGCTTATAGTGATATATGTGAAAAATGTGGTAATGTTTTAAAAATAGGAGATTTAAAAAATCCTATATCAATATTAACAGGTAAAAAACCAGTATTAAAAAAAACTATAAATTTATTTTTATTATTTAAAAAAAAATATATAATATATTTATATAATAAATATAAAAAATTAAAATATAATAATAAAATATTAAAATATATATATAATTTTATTAAAATAGATATAAATAAAAGATCTATTACTAGAGATATTAAATGGGGTATTTTTATTAAAAAGATTAAAAAATTTAATAATAAAGTAATTTATGTATGGTTTGAAGCTATATTAGGTTATATATCTAGTACTATAGATTTATCATATAAAAGAAAAAAAAATTATATAAAATATTGGAAAAATAAAAATACTAAATTAATAAATTTCATAGGTAAAGATAATATAGTATTTCATACATTATTTTATCCTATAATAATAAAAAATTACAATAAAAAATATATAATACCTAATTATATTAATGTTAATGAATTTTTAAAAATAAATGGTAAAAAAATTTCAACATCTAAAAATAAAGCTATATTTATAAGTAAATTTATAAAATATTTACCTAATTATATAGATAGTTTAAGATATACTTTAATATCTGAAATGCCTATTAATAAAGATAGCAATTTTACTTGGGATAAATTTAAAAATAATAATAATTCAATACTTATAGGTATATTTGGAAATTATTTTAATAGAATTATAGTATTATTACATAAAAAATTTAATGGATATATACCTAATAATATTATTTTAACTAAATATGATAAATATATATTAAATAAAGTAAATAAATTTATAAATAAAATAAATAAATATATATTAAAATATAATTTTAGAATGGCTATTAATGAATTTATAAATATATCTAGAATAGGAAATAAATATTTATCTATAACTACTCCTTGGAAAGAAAAAAATAATGAAAATATAAAAAGAAGTTTATATGTTTCATTAGAAATATTAAAAAATATTACAAAAATAAGTTATTTATTTTTACCTTATACATATAAAAAGATTTTAAAAATTTTAAATATTAATAAAAATAATTTTATAAATAATAATATAATATTTCCATTAAATCATAAAATAAATAAACCTAAGATAATCTTTAAATATATAACTAGTAATAAATTAAAAAAAATTAAATTAATTTTTGAATAATTATTTATAATTTATTACATAAGTAAGTTCACCTTTTATTTTTAAATTTTTATATTTATCATATATTTTTTTTATACTACCTCTTATAATCTTTTCATAAATTTTAGATATTTCTTTATATATAATAATATTTCTATTTTTTCCTAAAATTTTTATTAATATTTTTAATGTAGTAATAAATCTATGTGGTGAATCAAAAAAAACAATAGTTCTATTTTCATTTTTTATTTTTTTTATTTTATTTTTTATATTTTTTTTAGTTAAAAATCCAATAAATGTAAATTCTTCTATAGGAAATCCAGAGACTATTAATGATGGTAATATAGAATTAGATCCTGGTAAACAACTAATACTAATTTTTAATTTTATAAATTTATTTATTAATAGATATCCAGGATCAGATATACTAGGATATCCAGCATCAGTTAATAAAGTAATTATATTAATATTATTTTTATTTATATATTTTATTATATTATTAATTTTATATGATTCATTTATTTTATTATATTTAATAATTTTTTTTTTAATTTTATAAAATTTTAATAATTTTAATGTTCTATTTATATTTTCAACTATAATTAATTGAGTATAATTTAAAATTTCTATAGATCTATATGATATATCTTTAAGATTACCAATTGGTGTAGGTATTATATATAATATTTTTTTTTTCATAATAAATAATTAATTATTAAAAATTAATATATGTATTATAATAAAAAATATAGTCAAATTTTTTTAGTTAATAAAAATAAAATTATTAAAATAGTGGCTATAATTATTAATAATAATAATAAATATAATAATTTATTAGAAATAGGGCCTGGATTAGGTACATTAACTAAATATTTAATAAATTATATAAATAATAAATATTATTTAATAGAAATAGATAAAAGATTTTATAAAATTTTAAAAAAAAAATATAAAAAAAATAATATATTTTTAATTAATGATAATATTTTAAATATTAAATTAAATAATATTAATAAAAATAAATTTTATATTATAGGAAATTTACCATATAATATATCTACTAAAATAATTTTATGGTTAATCAAAAATAGGTTAAGTATAACTAAATGTACTATTATGTTCCAAAAGGAATATATATATAATTTATTATATAATAATTCTAAATATAATAGTAAATTATCTTTATTATTTAATATGTATTTTAATATAGAAAAAAAAATGTCGTTTTTAAAAAATGATTTTTATCCTATACCTAAAGTTGATTCTATTTTAGTTAATATAAAACCTAAAAATATCGAATATAATATTGATATAAATAAATTTAAATATTTAATTAAAGAAATTTTTAAATATAAAAGAAAAATTTTAAAAAATTCATTTAAATTAATTTATAAAAAAGAATATAATTATAATAATCCTATTTTTTTAAAAAGACCAGAAGATTTAAGTATAAAAGAATATTTAATACTATATAATATATATAATAATGAAATTTAAAAATATTATTTCTATAATAGGTTTAACTAATGTAGGAAAATCTTATATATATAATAAAATATTAGGTAAATTAAAATCTTTTATACATCCTAAAAATAATTTTACTATAGATTTAATATATAATATTTTTTATATTAATAATATAAAAAATTTAATTATAGATACTCCAGGATTTATTAATAATAAAAGTACTATTTATTCAATATATTTAATAAAAAAATTATATAATATTATAGAATATTCAAATATTATTATATATGTAACTAAAAATTATAGAGATATTAATGATAATATATTTTTAACAAAAATAAAATATAATTTTTTTAAAAAAAAAAAAATATTAATTATTTTAAATAAAGAAAATAAAAAAATTAATAATATCTATTTAAAATATTTTAATATTAATGAAATTATAATTATTAATAAATCTAAAAATATAAGAAAAACAATTTTAAAAAAATTAATATTACTTTTAAATACAAATAAAGAATATAATTATTATTTTTATAAATACAATAATTATTATATACGATATTTAGTTAGGAATTTAATATTTACTGAATTTTATAAAGAAATTCCATATTCTATATTTATATATAATATAAAAATTATAAATTATAATATAATTATATATTTAGCAGTAGAAAAAGATTCTCAAAAAAGAATTATTTTAGGATATAATTTAAATAGAATAAATAAAATTAAAAATAATATTTTAAAAAATATTAGTAATAAATATAAAATATCTAATATAATATTAAAAATAAAAATTTTAAAATGGAAAAATAATAAATATTTTTTAAATAAATATTATTTATAAAAATAAAATATATTTTTAAATAAAAAAATAAAATAAAAATGGAAAAAATTTTTAATAAATATAAAAAAGAAAAATATAAATATGGATTTTATACTAATATAAAATCTAAAACTTTACCATTAGGTATTAATTCATATATTATAAAAAAAATTTCTAATCTTAAAAATGAACCTAATTGGATGTTAAAAATTAGATTAAAAGCTTATAAATATTGGAAAAGTATAAGAAATAAATATCCTAAATGGGCTAATTTAAAATATAATAAAATAAAATTTAATAATATAAGTTATTATTCAGGTATTTTAAATAAAAATAATAAAAAAATTAAAAAAACTTTTAATAAATTAGGAGTACCAATAAATAATAAAAAGATATCTATAGATTATGTATTTGATTCTGTTAGTATAAAAACTACTTTAAATAAAATATTAAAAAAAAAAGGTATTATTTTCTGTTCTATTAGTAAAGCAATTAAAAAATATCCAAATTTAATTAAAAAATATTTAGGTTCTGTAGTTCCATATAATGATAATTTTTATTCTGCATTAAATACTAGTGTATTTTCTGATGGATCCTTTTGTTATATACCTAAAGGTGTTAAATGTCCTATAGAATTATCTACATATTTTAGAATTAATAATGGATTAATAGGTCAATTTGAAAGAACTTTGATAATTGTTAATGATAAGGGATCTGTAAGTTATTTAGAAGGTTGTACAGCTCCTATTAGATTAAAAAATCAATTACATGCTGCAGTAGTAGAATTAATAGCTTTAAAGAATTCATATATTAAGTATTCTACTATACAAAATTGGTATCCTGGTAATAAAAATGGTAAAGGTGGAATATTAAATTTTGTTACTAAAAGGGGAATATGTGGTAAAAATTCAAAAATATCTTGGATACAAGTAGAAACAGGATCTTCAGTAACATGGAAATATCCTTCATGTATATTAAAAGGAGATAATTCTATAGGAGAATTTAGATCTATATCTTTTACAAAAAATTTACAACAAATAGATACTGGTAGTAAAATGATACATATTGGAAAAAATACTAGTAGTTTAATAATTTCTAAAGGAATATCAGCAAATTATTCAAAAAATACTTATAGAGGATTAGTTAAAATAGAAAAAAATGCTAATAATTCTAAAAATTATACACAATGTGATTCTATGTTAATAGGTAGTAAATCTAGTGCATATACATATCCTAATATAATATCTAAGAATAAAAATTCAATTATAGAACATGAATCTACTATATCTATTATAGAAGAAGAAAAAATATTTTATTGTAATCAAAGAGGATTAAATAATGAAAAAGCTATGTCTATAATAGTAAATGGATATACTTATGATATATTAAATAAATTACCATTAGAATTTGTTATAGAAGCTAAAGATTTATTAAATATAGAAATAAAAAATTCAATAGGATAACTTAAAATAATTATAAATAATATGTTAAAAATAAATAAATTATATACATCAATTAAAAATAAAAAAATATTAAAAAATATTAATTTAAATATTAAAAATAATGAAATACATATATTAATGGGACCAAATGGATCTGGTAAAAGTACATTATCATATACAATTACTAGAAAACCATATTATAATATAATAAAAGGTGATATTATTTTTAATAAAAAAAAAATAAATAAATTATCATCAGATAAAATTTCTAAATTAGGTATATTTTTATCTTTTCAAAACCCAATTGAAATAGAAGGTATAACAATGTTAAATTTTTTAAAAAATTTAAAAAAGAATATTAAATATAAAAAAATATTAAAATATTCTAAATTATTAAAAATTAATTTAGATAATTTACATAGATTTTTTAATTTAGGATTTTCTGGTGGTGAAAAAAAAAAGAATGAAATATTACAATTATTAATATTAAAACCTAAATTAATAATATTAGATGAAATAGATTCGGGATTAGATATAGATACTATTAAAATAATATTTAATATTTTAAATTATTATTTTTTAAATAATAAATGTTCTATTTTAATAATTACTCATAATACAAATATAATTAATTATATAAACCCTAATTTAGTACATATTTTAAATAAAGGTAAAATAATTTTTTCAGGTAAAAAAAAAATAATAAATTATATAGAAAAATATGGATATAAATTTTTTAATAAAAAAAGAATATGTATTTAATAAATAGTAAAATTAAAATTTATAAAAATTTTGATATTAATATAATAATTTTTAATAATTATTTAAAAAGTATTTATAATAATAAAAAAATAAAAATAAAAATTATTAATAAAAATAAATATTTATATATTTATATTAAAAATATTAATAATAAATATATAAATATAAAATTATTATTAAATTTTTATTATTTTAATATAGTAACTTTTTTAAATAAATATATAATTAAATTAAAAATTGATAAAAAAATTAATTTATTATTAATAGAAAAATATAATTTATATGGATATAATTTATTATTTAATTATAATATTATTAAATTAATAGTTAAAAGAAAAAGTTATATTAAATATTTAAAAAATATAAATAAAGAAATTTCATTAATGAATAAGATATATATATATCAAAAAGAAAGTAGAATAGATATATATGATATAAATATTAAAAATTTAAATTCTAATAATTTTATATTTATTAAAAATTATTCAAATAATTGTATAAATAATATATATGGTATATATATATTAAATAAATATCAATTTTTAAAAAATAAAATTATTTATTTTAATAAATTTAATAATTGTAAAAATAATCAAAAATTTATTAGTATATTAAATGATTATACTAAAGTTATATTAAAAGGAATTATAAATATAAATAAAAATACTAGAAATAATATAAGTTATCAAAATTATAAAAATTATATATTATCGAATAATGTATATATTAATATAAAACCATATTTAAATATATATTCTAATAATATAAAATGTACTCATGGTGTTAATATGGGAAAAATAGATAATAATATAATTTATTATTTATTATCTAGAGGTTTAAATATATTAAAATCTAAATTATTATATTATTATTCTATATTATATGAGAATATTAAAGATAAAAATATATTATATTTAATAAAAAATAAGATAAAAAAAAAAATTAAAGAATGTTTAATAGTAAAGAAATAGAAAAAATTAGATCTAAATTTCCTATTTTAAAAAAAAAGATATTAGGACAAAAAATTGTTTATTTAGATAATTCATCTACTACACAAAAACCTATATTTTTAATTAGAAGTATAAATAATTATTATTTAAATTATAATTCAAATATTAATAGAATTAATTATTATTTAAGTAATAAAACTAATTTATTAATAGAAAAATCTAGAATATTTATTAGTAAATTTATTAATGCAAAATATAGTAGTGAGATTATATTTACAAAAGGTACTACTGAATCTATTAATTTGATTTCTAGAACATTGAAATTTAAAAAAAATGATGAAATAGTAATAAGTGGATTAGAACATCATTCTAATATATTACCTTGGCAGATATTAAGAAATGAAAATAGTATAAAATTAAGAGTAATAAAATTAAATAATAAATTTAATATTACATTAGATATGTTAACAAAATATATTAATAAGAATACTAAATTAGTTTCTATAACTCATATATCTAATGTATTTGGAACAATTTTACCTATAGAATTAATAGTAAAATATTTAAGATCTTATAATCCTAATATAATAATATTATTAGATAGTGCACAGTCTATAGCTCATATACCTATAGATGTACAAAAATTAGATGTAGATTTTTTAGTATTTTCTGCTCATAAAATATATGGTCCTACTGGATTAGGTATATTATATGGTAAAAAGTATATATTAGAATCTATGGATAAATATCAAGTAGGTGGTAATATGGTAAAAGATGTGAAAATAAATAGAACTTTATATTTATCTATACCAAATAAATTTGAAGCTGGTACACCAAATATATCTTCTATAATATCTTTTTATTCTGTATTAAAATATATAAAATATTTAGATTTAAATAAAATATATACTTATGAAAAAAAATTATTAGAATATACTAAAAAATTATTTTTAAATAATAAAAAAATTATAGTATATAGTAAAAATGATACAAATAGTACTTCTATAATGTCTTTTAATATAAAAAAAATTAATAATTTCGATATAGGATGTTTATTAAATAATTATGCTATTTTTGTAAGAACAGGATATCAATGTGCTCAACCTTTATTTCAAATGTTAAAAATTAATAATGGTTGTGTAAGAATAAGTTTTGGATTATATAATAAAAAAGAAGAAATTGATAAATTATATAATACTTTAAAGAAAATTATTAAAGAATATTCATAAAATATTCTTTAAATAATTTTCTTTAACAAATTTAGTAACATATATATATCTTTTCTTTTTTTTAATCATTTTTATATATTTTATTATTTTTTCCATTTTATATTTCTTTATGTATAGTTCTTTTTCTAATAATATAATTATATTTTTTTAAAATTATTTTATTATTATTTTTTATGTTTTTTTTTGTATAATATCTAGATTTTTTACCATTTTTACTAATTATACATTCTAATATAATATTTTTTCTATTATTCATATTAAATAATTAATCCTTTTTTTTTTAATATTCTTAATCCTTTAATTGATATTTTTATTTTTTCCCATTTATTAGTTTTTATATTATATATTCTTTTTTTAAATATATTTGCTTTAAACCATTTTTTAGTTTTATGATTAGAATTTGATCTAGTATATCCATTTAATGATTTTTTATTTGTAATACTACAAATTTTAGACATTTTTTTTAATTAAATAATTAATATAAAAAAAATAAAATAAAAATTAATAATATGGAATATAATACATCTAGAGAACCAATAATATATCCAGAATATGGTAGAAATTTACAAAAATTAATTAATAAAATTATTAAAATTAAAGAATATGAAATTAAATTATTAAATATTAAAAATATTTATAATTTTATGATAAATATTAATCATAATATAAGAAAATATTTTACAAATTATAAAAAAAATATAGGTATACATTTGTTTTATTTATCTAAAAAAAAAATATTATTTAATAATTTATTTAAATTTAAAAAAATAATTTATAAAAGAAATATAAATAAAAAAGAAATTATTATATTAATGAAAAAAATTTATATAAAAACTAAAAAAAATAAATTTAAATATTATGGAAAAAATATAATAATTATTTTATTTATTATTTCTAATTTAAAAAAAATAAAAATTTTATTTATTAATAGTGTATTAGATTTAATGAAAAGAAAATATTTAAAATGGAATAAAATAAAATATATAAATAATAATATATTATATCGTGATATATATATTATTACTTATGGTAAAATTAATATATTAAATTTTATTTATATAAAAAAAAAATTATATTAATATTTTATATAGGGTGGTTAGCTCAGTTGGTTTAGAGCGTTTGCCCTACAAGCAAAAAGTCACTAGTTCGAATCTAGTACCACCCATAAATATATAATATTTTTTTTTAAAATAATATATTTAATATCTAATTAATGATTAATTATAAAAATAAAATAAATATTATAAAAAAAAATGCTATAATATCATCAAAAACATTAGGAGTATTATCTGAATATATAAAACCTGGAATAAATTTATTATTTTTAGATAAAATAGCTAAAGAATATATTATGGATAATAACGCTTATCCTGCATTTTTAGGTTTATATAATTATCCGTATTCTATATGTACTTCATTAAATTATGAAATAGCTCATGGATTACCTAGAGATAAATATTTAAATAATGGTGATATTATTAGTATAGATTGTGGAGTATTAAAAAATAAATATTATAGCGATATAGCATATACTTTTCCAGTAGGGAATATTTCTAAAACTAATAAAAAATTATTATTATATACTAAAAAATCATTATATATTGGTATAAAATCTTGTATTTTAGGTAATAATATAGGATATATAGGATATAGTATAAATAAATATATAAAAAAAAAAAAATTATATATAGTTAAAGATTTATATGGTCATGGTATAGGTAATAAATTACATGAAAATCCAATTATACCTAATTATGGTAATAAATATAAAGGAAGTATAATTAAAAATGGTATGACATTAGCTATAGAACCTATGGTTAATATAGGTACTAATAAAATAAGGTTATCTAAAGATAAATGGACTTATATAACTAAAAATAAGAAAAATTCTGCTCATTTTGAACATAATATAGCTATAATTAATAATAAAACTAAAATATTATCTACATTTAAATATATAAAAAAGAAATAATATATGCCAACTATACAACAATTAATAAAAAATAAAAGAAAAAAAAATAAAAAAAAATCTAAATCTCCAGCATTAAAAAGATCTCCACAAAAAAAGGGTATATGTTTAAAAGTTTATACTACTACACCTAAAAAACCTAATTCAGCACTTAGAAAAGTAGCTAGAGTAAAATTAACAGAAGGTAATGAAATTAATGCATATATAAAAGGAGAAGGACATAATTTACAAGAACATTCTATAGTTTTAGTAGAAGGAGGACGTGTAAAAGATTTACCAGGTGTAAAATATCATATTGTACGTGGAGCTTTAGATACAAATGGAGTAAAAGATAGAAAAAAAAGTAGAAGTAGATATGGAACTAAAAAAAAATAAAAATAATATATGAGAAAAATAAAAAAAAGAAAAATAATATATAATAAAGATCAAAAATATAATAGTCGTTTAATAAGTTATTTTATAAATAATATAATGACACAAGGTAAAAAAAATACTGCTTGTAAAATAATTTATAAATCATTAAATTTAATAAAAAAATATTTTAAAGATAAAAAAATACCTGAATTAAATGTTGTTAAAGTAGCTATTAAAAATTCATCTCCAGAATTAGAAATAAAAACTAGAAAAATAGGTGGAGCTACTTATAATATACCTATAAGAATTAATAAAAAAAGAAAAAAATATTTAGCTATAAAATGGTTAATAATTAATGCTAGAAATAGATCTGAGAATACTATGTATGAAAAATTAGCTAATGAAATAGTAAATGCTTATAATGGTATAGGTAATACTATAAAGAAAAAGAATCAAATACATAATATAGCTAAATCTAATAAAGCTTTTTCTCATTTTAAATTTTAAAATATAAATGAATAAATTAAAATATACTAGAAATATAGGTATAGCTGCTCATATAGATGCTGGTAAAACAACTACTACAGAAAGAATATTATATTATACTGGAATTAATCATAAAGTAGGAGAAGTTCATGAAGGTAATGCTACTATGGATTGGATGGTGCAAGAACAAGAACGAGGTATTACTATAACATCAGCTGCAACTAGATGTATATGGAAGTTAAATAATAAAAAATATTATATTAATATTATAGATACACCAGGTCATGTAGATTTTACTGTAGAAGTAGAAAGATCTTTACGTATTTTAGATGGTATGATAGTTTTATTTAGTTCTGTAGAAGGTGTAGAACCTCAATCAGAAACAGTATGGAATCAAGCAAATAAATATAAAATACCTAGGATAGCATATATAAATAAAATGGATAGAAAAGGTTCAAATTTTTTAAAAGTTTGTGAAGATATAAAAGATAAATTAAATAACCAACCTATAATTTTACAATATCCAGTATATAAAAATGATATATTTAATGGTATAATTGATTTAATTGAAAAAAAATATATAATATGGGAGGAAAAAAATTATGGTGAAAATTATAAATATTGTAAAATACCTAAGGAATATATAGATATAGCAGATAAATATTATAAGAAAATTATAGAAATTTTATCTGAATATGATGATAAAATATTAGATGATTATTTAAATAATAATAAAATTAACTCTAAAATAATATTTAAAGCTATAGAAAGACAAACTAGAAAAATTAATTTAATACCTATACTATGTGGATCTTCTTTTAAAAATAAAGGTGTACAATTATTATTAAATTCTATATGTTTATTTTTACCTTCTCCATTAAATTCTAAAAAAATAATAGGAAAAAATTATTTAAATAATAAAGAAATATTAATAAAACCTGATAAAAAATTTCATTTTTGTTCTTTAGTATTTAAAATAACTAGTGATAAATTTGTAGGAAAATTAGTATTTATACGAGTATATTCTGGATCTTTAAATTTAGGTGATTCTATATATAATATTAGAACTAAAAAAAAAGAAAAAATATCTAGAATGTATCAAATGCATGCAAATAAACAAATTCCTATATATAAAATAGAAGCTGGAGATATATTCGCAGCTGTAGGATTAAAAGATGTTAAAACTGGGGATACTTTAAGTACTATTAAATATCCTATATATTTAGAAAATATTAAATTTCCTAAACCTGTAATAGGTATATCTATAGAACCTAAAAATAAAACTGATTTAGATAAAATGAGTATAGCTTTATCTAAATTTATAGATGAAGATCCAACATTTCATGTAAAAATAGATAAAAATACTAGTGAAACTATAATTTATGGTATGGGAGAATTACATTTGGATATAATTATAGATAGAATACAAAGAGAATATAATATAATATTAAATAAAGGAATACCTAAAGTAGAATATAAAGAAAAATTAAAAAAAAAAATAAAATTTAGAGAAATTTATAAAAAACAAACAGGTGGTAGAGGTAAATATGCTGATATAATATTTACTATAGGACCATATGATGGTCATGGATTAAAATTTATAGATAAAGTAAAAGGAGGTAATATACCAAAAGAATTTATTAATTCTGTTAAAAAAGGATTTAAAGAATCTATGAAATTAGGTCCTTTATTAGGTTATGAAGTAGATTCTATGGAAATAGTTTTATTAGATGGTACATATCATCCTGTTGATTCAGATACTTTATCATTTGAAATAGCTGCTAAAATTGGATTTAAAAATTCAGCATTAAAAACATTACCTGTTATAATGGAACCTATTATGAAATTAGAAGTATTATGTAATGAAGATTGTTTAGGTAATATAGTAAGTGATATAAATAAAAGACGTGGTATTATAAAAGAAATAATTGATTTAAATAATAATAAATTAATAAAAGGATTAGTACCATTATCAGAGATGTTTGGATATGTTACTAATTTAAGATCGTTATCTTCAGGTAGAGCTACGTCAAATATGACTTTTTCACATTATGAAGAATTACCAAATGAAATAACTAAAAAATTAATAAATAAAAATGAAGGACAAAATTAAAATTAAATTAAAATCATATGATTATATGTTATTAGAAAAATCTATTAATAATATAATTAAATCAATTAAAAAAACTGGAGTTAAAATTAATGGTCCGATTCCATTACCTACAAAAAATAAGATATTTACAGTATTAAGATCTCCTCATGTACATAAAAAATCAAGAGAACAATTTATTTTATCTACACATAGAAGATATATAATTATAGTTAATCCTAATAGTAATACTATAAATTCTTTAATGAAATTAGAATTAGCTAGAGGAATTGATGTTCAAATAAGTATATAATAATATGTTAAAAATTATAGGTAAAAAAATAAAGATGATAACTTTATTTTTTAATAATATAAAATATCCATGTACTATAATAAAATGTAAACCTAATAGAATAATTTATATAAAAAAAATAAATACAAATAATTATACAATTTTATTAGGATATAAAAAGACAAAAAAATTAAATAAACCATTAAGTGGTTTATTTTTAAAATATAATTGTAATAATTATAAGAAAATAATACAGATAAATAATTTAAAATATGATGAAATTAAAAAAATAAAAAATAAAAAATATGTTGATTTAAATTATTTTAAATATAATAAATATTTAGATATAACTGGTAAAAGTATTGGTAAAGGATTTCAAGGAGTAGTAAAAAAATATAATTTTTCAGGAGTAGGTGGAAAGACACATGGTCAACATAATAGATTAAGATCACCAGGATCTATAGGTGCAGGATCATCGCCATCTAGAGTATTTAAAGGAATGAAAATGGCTGGACGTATGGGAAATATTAATGTAACTATAAAAAAAATAAAAATAATTGATATTGACTATTTAAAAAATATATTATTAGTAAAAGGATCTATTCCAGGTAAAAATAATAATTATTTAATAATAAAAAAATGGAAAAAAAAATTATAAAAATTTTAAAGATATTTAAAAAGAATAAAGAAAAAAATATAAAAATATACAATCATTTAATATATCTTTATATAAAATATTATTTAAATTCACAGAGAAAAGGTAATAGTAAAACTAAAGAAAAGGGAGAAATAAAAGGTAGTACCCGTAAAATTATTAAACAAAAAGGTACAGGTAATGCTAGAAAGGGTAGTATAAAAAATCCATTATTTAAAGGTGGTGGTAGAATATTTGGTCCTAAAAAAAGAAATTATAGAATTAAATTAAATAAAAATATTAAGAATAAAGTATATAAGATATTAATATTAGATAAAATATTAAATAAAAGAATATTTTATTTAAATAATATTAATATAAAAACTTATAAAACTAATAAATTAATTTTATTTTTATTAAAAAATAAAATTAATTTTGATTATAATAAGTTTAAATATTTAATAATTACTAAAAAAATAAATAAAAATTTACTATTATCTTCTAGAAATATAAAAAATTTATATATAAATAGTTATAATAATATAAATTATTTTAATTTTTTTTTAGCTGATTATATAATATTTGTAGGTAAAAATATAAAAAAATTTTTAATTAATAATATTTTAAAGTTAATATGATTTTTTTTTTAAAAAAAAGTAATAAAAGTTATAATTTATTTTTAAAATATAATAAATATACTTTTATACTAAATAAAATTAATGTAAATAAAATTATAATTAAAAAATATTTTTATAAAAGATTTTTAATAAGAATTAAAAAAATTAATATTATAAAGTATAAGAAAAAAGGAATTACTAAAATTATAATAGAATTTAATAAAAAAAATAATTTATTTCTAAATTATGAAAAGAATAAGAATTAAATATAATAAATTAATATATAGAAAAAATAAGACTGGAGGTAGAAATAATTTAGGTAGAATTACTGTAAAACATATAGGTGGTGGTCATAAAAAAAAATATAGATTAATAGATTATAAACGTGATAAATTAGATGTAATAGCTAAAGTAAAAACTATAGAATATGATCCTAATAGAACCTCTTATATATCTTTATTATATTATATAGATGGAGAAAAAAGATATATTTTAAGTTTAAAAGGTTTATCTATTGGGGATAAAATAATATCGTCTAAAAATTTATTAAATTTTAATATAGGTAATTCTGCTCCTTTAAAAATAATACCTATAGGTACTATTATATCTTCTATAGAAAATATACCAGGTAATGGAGCAATTTATTCTAGAAGTGCTGGTACATATTCTATTTTATTGTCAAAAGATAAAAAATATGCAATTATAAAATTATCTTCTAATGAAAATAAGATGATATTATTAAATTGTATGGCTACTATAGGTTCTATTTCTAATATTAATCATAAATTTTTAAAATTTAAAAAAGCAGGTAATAATAGATGGAGAGGTAAGAGACCTAGAACTAGAGGTGTAGCTATGAATCCTATAGATCATCCTATGGGTGGTGGAGAAGGAAAAGCTTCAGGTGGTCATCCTAAAAGTTATAAAGGTATATATTCTAAAGGATTTAAGACAAGAAGAAAAAAAAATAAAACATCAAAATATATAATTAATAAAAAATAAATATGCCAAGATCATTAAAAAAGGGTCCATATGTAGATTATAAATTATTAAAAAAAATAAGAATTAATAATAAAAATATAAAAAATAGAAATAAAATTAAAACATGGGCTAGAAATTCTATGATTACACCAGAATTTATAGGTAACACATTATTAGTACATAATGGTAAAAATTTTATATCAGTTTATGTTACAGAAGATATGGTAGGATATAAACTTGGTGAATTTTCTCCTACTAGATTATTTAGAGGACATTCTGGAAATAAAAAAAAATAATTTGTTATTATGGGTAAAAGAAAAAGATTATATTCAGAAAGAATAAAAAGAAATAAAGAAATTTTTTCAATATTTAAAAAAGTAAGAATATCACCAAAAAAAATAAGAGCTACTATAAATTTAATTAAAGGTAAAAATGTATTTTATGTTTTAAATTTATTAGATAATTTTTTAAGTTTTAAAATATCTATTATTTTTAAAAAAATAATTAAATCTGCTATTTATAATTATATAAATAAAAATGGTGAAATATCTTTTAAAGATATATATATAAAAAATATAATAGTAAATAGTAGTGGATATTATAAAAGAATTAAATATGCTCCTATGGGTAGATGTCATATGATAAAAAAAAGATTAAGTTATATAAAAATAATAATTAATAAGCGATAATAAAATGGGTCAAAAAGCAAATCCAATAGCAAATAGGTTAGGGTTAATTTTAGGTTGGAAATCTATTTGGATAAAAAATTATTCTATAAATGTTAAAGAAGATGAAGATATAAGAAATTTTATTAATGAAAGATTTTATAGAAAATATTGTATTTCAAATATTTTAATTGAAAAAACAAGAAATAAAATAATAATTACTATATTTACTTCTAAACCAGCAATAGTAATAGGCAAACAAGGTAAAGAAGTTGATTATTTAAAAAAAGAAATTAAAAAAAAAATTAACAATATAAATAGAAATTTATATATATATATAAATGTAATAGATGTAGAATATCCTGAAATAGATGCATTATTAGTAGCAAAAAATATATGTAGACAAATAATTAATAGAGTATCTTATAAAAAATGTATAAAAATATCTATAATAAATGCGATGAGAATGAAAATAAAAGGTATAAAAATAAAAATATCAGGTAGATTAAATGGAGTAGAAATGGCAAGAAAAGAAACTTATAAAAATGGTACTATTAAATTATCTACTTTTAGGTCGAATATAGATTATGGATTTTATGAAGCTAATACTACATATGGAAAAATAGGTGTTAAAGTTTGGATAATGAAAAATTTATTATATACTAAAATGAAAGATTTAACAAATTTTTATAATAATTTTTTTAAAATTCAAAAAAGAAAAACTAATAAATTTACTAATAGAAAAATATATGCCAAAAAAAAAATATTCTAAAAGACAAAAGGGAAGAATGAAAGGTAATGCTAAAAGAGGTTATAGATTAAAATTTGGTTTATATGGATTACAATCTATAGATAAAGCTAAATATATAACTGAAAAACAAATAGAAGCTGCAAGAGTTGCATGTACAAGATATATGAAAAGAGAAGGTCGTTTATATATAAATATATATCCAGATAAGCCTATTACTAAAAAACCTCAAGAAGTACGTATGGGGAAAGGTAAAGGTAATGTAGAATATTATGTAGCTATAGTAAAACCGGGACGTATATTATTTGAAATTAATGGAGTATCTGAAATTATAGCTAAAGAAGCTTTAAGATTATGTTCTCAAAAATTACCTATAAAAACTAGATATATAATAAATGATAATTATTTTAATTAAAATTATATAAAATGAAAAAAGGTATAATAATTAGTGATAAAATGAATAAAACTAGAATAGTTTTATATAATAAGAAAAAAAAACATAATAAATACGGTAAATTTATTAATATAAATAAAAAATTTTATGTACATGATGAAAAAAATTTAAGTAAAAAGGGAGATTGTGTATATATTAAAAAGACTAGACCATTAAGTAAAACTAAATTTTGGGTAATAAAAAAAATAATTAAAAAATAAATATGTTACAACAAGAATCTATATTAAAAGTAACAGATAATACTGGCGCTAAAATTGTATTAATTATAAGAATATTAGGAAATAATAAAAAATATGCTACGATAGGTGATAATATAATAGTAACTGTTAAAAAAATATTTAATAAAAGTATCATTAAAAAGGGAGAAAAATATCAAGCAATAATAGTAAGAGTTAAAAAAAAAATTAAAAGATTAGATGGAAGTTATATTTCATTTGATGATAATGCGTGTATATTATTAAATGAAAATAAGGAAATAAAAGGTACTAGAATATTTGGTCCAGTAGCAAAAGAATTAAGATATAAAGGATATATGAAAATTATATCATTATCCAATTATGTTGTATAATATATATTTATGTTAAAATTTAAAAATGGTGACAAGATAATTATAATATCTGGTAAATATAAAGGTAGAATAGGAAATATAATAAAAGTATTGAAAAATGAAAATAGAGCTTATATAGATTCTATTTTTTATAAAAAAAAATATATAAAGAATAATAAAAATATTAAAGGATATAAACTTGTTAAACCTTGTAAAATTAATATGTCTAACATATCAATATTAGATCCAAAGTTAAAAGTTAGAACTAGAATAAAATTTAAAATAATTAATGGAGAAAAAGTAAGAATTTGTAAAAAATCAAATACTATATTAATTAATAATAAATAATGTATATACCAAGATTAAAAAATATTTATAATAAAAAAATTGTTCCTTTATTAAAGAATAAATTTAAATATAAAAATAATATGCAAGTTCCAAAGTTAATAAAAATAGTAATTAATATTGGAGCTGGTAAGGCAATAAATAATAAAAATTTAATTAATAATTATTTTGATAATTTAATATTAATAACTGGTCAAAAACCTATTATAAGATTATCTAAAAAAGATATAGCAGGTTTTAAATTAAGAAAAGGAACTGCTATAGGATGTATGGTAACATTAAGAAATAATATAATGTATGAATTTTTAGATAGATTAATTAGTTTAGCATTACCTAGATCTAAAGATTTTAATGGTATTAAAGAAAATGGATTTGATGGTTATGGTAATTATAATTTAGGTATTAAAGAGCATATAATATTTCCTGAAATATCTTTTGATAAAGTTAAAATAATACATGGATTAAATATATCTATTGTTACTAATACTAATAAAGATATAATAGCAAAATTCTTATTATTATATTTAGGATTACCGTTTAAAATAAATAATATATATGGCAAAAGAATCAATTAAAGCAAGACAAAAAAAAAGATTAATTCTATATTTTAAATATAGAAATAAAAGAAATTTATTAAAAAAAAATAAAAAATATTTAGAATTACAAAAAATTCCTAAAAATGCATCTAAAGTAAGATTGAGAAATATGTGTAAGATTACTGGTAGATCTAGAGGTTATCTAAGATTTTTTGGTATATCTAGAATAAAATTTAGAGAATTATCTTCAGCAGGATTAATACCAGGTATAAAAAAAGCAAGTTGGTAATAAAATATATAAATATTAAATGGATAATATAAGTAATTTTATAACTATTATACGTAATGGATATAATGTAAAAAAAAAATATATAAAAGTTTATTATAGCAATATAATTTTTAATATTACAAAAATTCTATATAGAAATAAATATATAAAATCATATAAATTATATAATAAAAAAAAATACAAAAAAATTATTATATGGTTAAAATATATTAATAAAGTATCTGTAATAAATAAAATAATTAGAATAAGCAAACAAAGTAGTAGAAAATATTTAAAATATAAAAATATTAAAAAGGTTTTAAATGGATATGGTATTTCTATAATATCTACAAGTTTTGGATTAATGACTGGTTATGAAGCATATAGTAAAAAAATAGGTGGTGAAATTTTATGTATAATATATTAAAAATAAAAAATGTCAAGAATTGGTAATAAAATAATAAATATAACAAATAATATAAAAATTTATAAAAAAAAAAATTTTATTTATATTAAAGGTAAATTAGGAGTTTTAAAATTAAAACTTAATAAAAAAATAGATGTAAAACTTACTAATAATAAGATTATTATTATAAATAATTATAAAAATAATAAAACATATAAAGGTTTACATGGATTATATAGAATGTTAATATATAATATGATAAAAGGAGTATCGGTAGGTTATAATATAGAATTAGAGTTAGTAGGTATAGGTTATAAAGCTGAAACAAATAAATTAGGAAATATTTTAATATTAAATTTAGGATATTCACATAGTATTATATTTCATGTATGTAATAAAATACATATTAAAGTAGATAATATAAAAGGTAGTAACATAATAATTAATTTATTTAGTATAGATAAACAATTATTAGGAGAAGTAGCATCTAAAATTAGATCTTTAAGAAAACCTGATAAATATAAAGGTAAAGGTATAAGATATAAAAATGAAATAATAAAATTAAAAGCTGGTAAAACTGTTTAATATGAATTTTAAAAAAAAAGGAACTTTTTTATTTCCTAGAATATCAATTTTTAGAAGTAATAAAGAAATATATGTACAAGTTATTGATGATATTAATAATAAAACAATAGCTTCATATTCTTCTTTAAAAATAAAAAATAAAAAATTAACTAAAATAGAATATTCTAAAAAAGTAGGTTATAAATTAGCTAAAATTATGTTAAAAAAAAATATAAAAAAAGCGTTTTTTGATAGAAAAAAATATATATACCATGGTCGTATAAAAAATTTAATAGAATATATAAGAAAAGGTGGTATAATTATTTAGTTAAATATTATGATAATAAAAAATAAATTTATAGATCCTAAAAATTTAATTTTAAAAGAAAAATTAGTAAAAATAAGAAGAGTATGTAAGGTAACAAAAGGTAGAAGAGAATTTAGTTTTAGTACTATAGTAATAAAAGGTAATAAAGATGGTGTAGTAGGATATGGAATAGGAAAATCTAAAGAAATTGCTGATTCTATATATAAAGCAGGAGAGAGAGCTAAAAAAAGATTAATTAATGTACCTATAATAAATGGTACTATTCCGTATAAATATTCTTTTAAATTTTGTAATTCTAAAATTATTTTATATCCTGCTAAAATAGGTAGTGGAATTATAGCAGGTAGTTCTGCTAGAATATTATTAGAACTAGCTGGAATTAATAATATATATACTAAATTTTTAGGATCTTCTAATGTATATAATTGTGTAAAAGCGACTTATTATGCTTTAAAAAAAATATATTTTGAATATAATATAATAAAAAAAAATAAAAAAGAATAAATATGGTACATTATAATTTAAAACCTAAAAAAGGTTCTAATAAAAAAAAAAAAAGAGTAGGTAGAGGAATAGGATCTGGTATAGGAGGTACTTGTGGTAGAGGACATAAAGGACAAAAATCTAGATCAGGTTATAGTAAAAAAATAGGTTTTGAAGGAGGACAAACTCCATTATATAAAAGAATACCTAAATTTGGGTTAAATAAGAAAAAAAAAATATATGAAATTTTAAATTTAAATGAAATACAAAATATAATTAGTAAATATAAAATTAAAATAATAAATAAAAAAATATTAATAAAATTAAATAAAATTAAAAAAAATAAAAAATTAAAAATTTTATCCAATGGAAATATTAATAAAAAAATAATAATATATGCAGATAGTTTTAGTAAAAAGGTTTATATTAAAAGTTTAAAAACTGGAAGTATTTTAAAAAAAATAAAATAAAATGGTTAAACAAAAGAATATTTTAGTTAATGGTAAAGTAATAGAAGCTTTGCCAAATGCTATGTTTAAAATAAAAATTAAAAAAGATTATATAATAATAGGACATATTTCTGGTAAAATTAGAAGAAATTATATAAAAATATTACCAGGAGACAAAGTACAAATTGAATTATCTCCTTATGATATTAATAAAGGAAGAATTAAATATAGATATTAATATGAAAACTGTAGTATCTTTAAAAAAAAGAAATAAAGATTGTATAATAGTAAAAAGAAAAGGTATAATAAGAATTATTAATAAAAAGAATCCTAGATTTAAATTAAAACAAGGTTAATAAAATGGCTATTATATTAGGAGTTAATTTACCGAATACTAAAAGAGGTATAATATCTTTAACATATATATATGGTATAGGTAAAAATACAGCTAAAAAAATATTAAATAATAATAAAATAGATATTAATAAAAAAGTAAAAGATTGGACTCAGAATGAATTACAAAAAATTATTAAATACATTTCTAATAATATAAAAATAGAAGGAGAATTAAGATCTGAAATACAATATAATATAAAAAAAATGAAAGATATAGGTAATTATAGAGGTATTAGACATAGAATAGGATTACCTTTAAGAGGTCAAAGAACTAAAAATAATTCTAGAACTAGAAAAGGAAAAAGGAAAACAATAGCTAATAAAAAAAAAATAATTAAGAAATAATAAAAAATGAATAAGAATAATATAAAAAAAATAAAAAAAAAAAATATTATTTTTGGTGATATATATATAAATTCTACTTTTAATAATTTAATTATTACTTTAACAGATAAAACAGGTAATGTATTAGCATGGTCTTCTTCTGGTAAAATGAAATTTAGAGGTGCCAAAAAAAATACACCATATGCAGGACAAGTAACTGCAAAAAATATATCAGAAAGATGTTCATTCTATGGCATTAAAAAGGTAGATATAATTATAAAAGGTCCAGGTATAGGTAGAGATTCTGCAATAAGAACTATTAGTCATAATGGTATTACTATATTATCTATAAAAGATAGAACTCCTTTACCTCATAATGGATGTAGACCACCTAAAAAAAGAAGAATATAAAAAATAAAAAATATGTCAAGATATATAGGTCCAAGAAATAAAATATCTAGAAAATTTGGTATTTTTATTTATGGTAATAAAAAATATTTTCAAAGAAAAAAATATCCACCAGGACAACATGGATTAAGAAGAAGAAGAATACCTAGAAAATCTAATTATTCAAATCAATTATTAGAAAAACAAAAATTAAAATATACATATGGTATATTAGAAAAGCAGTTGAAAAGAATGTTTAATATAGTTAATAAGAAAAATGGTATAACAGGAAATTTATTATTAGAAATGTGTGAAAGAAGATTAGATAATGTAGTTTATAGAATAGGATATGCAGTTTCTAGATATTCAGCTAGACAATTAGTTACTCATAAACATATATTAGTTAATAGTAAAGTTATTAATATACCTTCATATCAAATTAATATAGGAGATGTTATAGATATAAAAATAAAAATGAAAAGAAAAATAAATATAATAAATTCATTAAATATTAATAAAAATTATATTAAAGAGTGGCTTTTATTTAATTCTATAGATATGTCTGCTAAATGTATAAAATTACCAACAATAAAAGATATAAATGAAAAAATTAATACACAATTAATAGTAGAATTATATTCAAAATAAAAATATGAAATTTAAAATATTAATTTATAAAAATACTCCTACTTTAGGAATATTTAGAATATATAAAATAAAAAGTGGATTAGGTATAACTATTGGTAATACTTTGAGAAGAATATTATTATCTTCTTTAATAGGATATTCTATAAGTTATATAAAAATTAAGGGTGTTTTACATGAATTTTCTTATATAAAAGGTATTATAGAGGATGTACCTAATATAATATTAAATTTGAAACAAATAAGATTTAAATTAAAAAAAGGATTTAAAGTAGAAAAAGAAATAGTAAATATAAAAATAAAAAATAATAATAATAAAATTTATGCAAAAGATTTTCAAAAATTTATAAAATATTTTTATATAGTTAATAAAAATTTATTAATATGTAATAAAGATGAATCTAAGGTATTTAAAATAAAAATTATAATTGATAAGGGTATAGGATATATACAATCTGATAAAAAAAAGAAATATAAAGATTATATAGCTATTGATTCTATTTATAGTCCTATTAATAATGTTTCTTTTAAAATTTTAAAAATTTATAATGATATATATAAAGAGATATTAAATTTAAATATAATAACAGATGGTACTATAAGTCCTTTAGAATCATTAATAAAATCTTCTAAAATTTTAATAGAAATATTTTATAATTTAACTTTAAATATTAATTATTTAATTGCAAAATAATATATATGAAACATAATAAAAAAAATAATCATTTAAGTAGAAAATATTCACATAGAAATAGTATGTTATCTAATATGGCCTGTTCTTTAATAATACATAAATCTATATATACAACATTATCTAAAGCTAAAGTATTAAGAAAATATATAGAACCTATATTAAGTAAATTAAAATTTAATAATATTAATTCAAGAAGAATAGTATTTAGTAAATTAAAGAATAAAAAAGTCGTTAATATTTTATTTAAAAATATTTTAAATAAAATAAAAAATAGAAATGGAGGATATATAAGAATATTAAAAGCAGGCTATAGAAAAGGTGATTCTTCTAAAATGTCTATTATACAATTAGTAGATTATTATAAATATGAAGACCTATAATTTTAATAAAAATGATAATTTAATTTATAAAATATGGATATTAAATAAATATTTTTATTCAAATATTAATAAAAATAAAAAGCCTTATTATTTATTATTACCTCCTCCAAATATAACTGGTGATTTACATATAGGTCATATATTAAATTATACTATTTTAGATATTTACGCTAGAATAAAAAGAATGAAAGGATATAATGTATGTTGGATACCAGGTACTGATCATGCTTCTATAGCTACAGAAATTAAAATAAGACAAATATTAAAAAATAAGAATATAAATAATATATCATATAAAAAATTTAAATTAATTTGTTTAAATTGGAGTAAAAAATATAATGCTATTATTAAAGATCAACTAAAAAAAATAGGATGTTCTTGTGATTGGGGAAAATTTCAATTTACTATGGGAAATAATCATGTTAAGTCTGTTAAAAAAGTTTTTATTAAATTGTATAAAAAAGGTTTAATATATAAAAGTAAAAGAATAGTTAATTGGGATGTTAAGGCTAGAACTACAATATCAGATGAAGAAATAACTTATAAAAAAAAATATAATTATTTATATTATATTAAATATTTTACATTAGATAAAAAAGAATATATAATTATAGCTACTACTAGACCAGAAACAATTTTTGGTGATAGTGCAATATGTGTAAATCCTAATGATATTAGATATAAATCATTTATTAATAAAAAGGTAATAGTACCTATTATAGGTAGAGTAATACCAATAATAAAAGATAAATTAGTTAATATGAATATAGGTACTGGATGTATAAAAATTACTCCTGCACATAGTGAAAAAGATTTTAATATTTATAAAAAACATAAAAATGAAATAAAAATTATAAATATTTTTAATGATGATGGTACATTAAATAAAATATCTAATATATATAAAAATATAGATAGATTATTATTAAGAAAAATAATAATAAAAAAATTAAAAAAATTAGGATATTTAATAAAAGTTAAAAAAAAAAAGAGTTATATAGCTTATTCAGATAGAACTAATACAATTATAGAAAAGAAAATATCTTTACAATGGTATTTAAATATGGAAATATTTAAATTTAAGGCATTAAAATTAATAAAAAGAATTAATATATTACCTAAAAAAAAATATAAAATATTATTATATAAGTGGATAAATATATTAAAAGATTGGAATATTTCTAGACAATTAGTATGGGGACATAGAATACCTATATATTATTATAAAAAATTAATAATACCAGCTATTTCTTTAAAAAAAGCTATAAAAATATTAAAAGTAAAATTTAAAATACTAAATATAAATAAATCAAAAATAAAAAAAGATAAAAATGTATTAGATACTTGGTTTTCTTCTTGGATATTACCTATATCTGCATTAAATGGTATAAATAAAAATAATAATAAAAATTTTAATTATTATTATCCAATAAATTTATTAATAACAGGATATGATATATTATTTTTTTGGGTATTAAGAATGATTATGTTTAGTTCTTATTATATAAATAAAATACCATTTAAAGAAATTTATTTTACTGGAATAATTAGAGATAAAAATAAAAAAAAATTATCAAAGTCATTAGGTAATTATAAAAATATATATTATTTATTAAATAAATATGGAGCTGATGTATTAAGAGTATCTATATTAGATAATAATCATATATATGATTTTGTTATAGATGAAAATAAATATATTTCTAGTAGAAATTTTATAAACAAAGTTTGGAATTCTTATATTTTTATTAAAAAAATAAATAAAAAAAAAATAACAAATATAGAATATAAAAAATCTTTTATAATTATTAAATGGTTTAATAATATTTTAAATTTTTATTTAAAAAAAATTAATTTACTTTTAAAAAAAAAAGAAATATATTATTCATTTATAACAATAAAAAAATTATTTAAAAAGGAATTTTGTTCTAAATTTTTAGAATTTATAAAAAATGTAAATATTAATATTATAGGTAAAAAAAAAATTTTAAATATATATAAAATTATATTAAAAATATTACATCCTTATATACCATATATAACTGAATATATATGGATAAAATTAAATAATAAATCTAATATTACTATATCTACTTGGCCTAAGATTAATAAAGTTAATAATAATAAAAAAATTTATGATACATTTAAATTAATATTATTTATAAAAAAAATAAAATTAAAAAATAATAATATTTCAATTTATATTAATAAAAATTATAAAATAAAATTTATTAAATATATATATATAAATTTATTATATAATTTATCTAATATAAAATATATATATTTCTTTTCAAAATTAAATAATATTAATAAAGAATATAAATTATTTATATATAAAGAATATAATTTTTATATTTTTAATAAAGATTTATTAGATAAAATTGATAAAAATAAAATTAATAATAAAATAAAATTTTATAATAAATATTTATTAAATATAAAAAATAAATTAAAAAATAAAAAGTTTTTAGATAATGCACCAAAAAATATAATAGAATTAGAAATAAAAAAAAAAAAAGATATAGAAAAAAAAATTCTAATTTATAAAAAAAAAATATTTAATTAAAATTATAATGGTTAATATAATCTAATATATTATTATTAGATAAATAAAAATTAAATTCAGGTATTTTAAATTTATATTTAAAAAAATTTGATAATTTTTTTTTATAATATTTTTTATTATTGTTTAAAAACTTTATTATAAAATTATCATATTTTTTAGGGTATATAGTAATATATATTCTTGAATAATTTAATATTTTATTAATGTATACATAAATAACAGTAATTATAATATTTTTAAATACTTTATTTTTTTCTAAAATAAATAATTTATTAAAATAATTATTTATTAAATTTGAATATTTTTTTTGTTTAAATGTTTCCATAATTTTTATTTTATTTCTAATCATATTATTATTAATTTAAATATTATATAATAAAATAAATTAATATATGAATAAAATAAAAAATATAAAATTTAAAAAAATTATAGATAAATATAAAAATAATAATTTAATATTAAAAAAAAAAAATAATTTATTAAAAGATAAATTTATTAGAACATTAGCAGAATTTGAAAATTATAAAAAAAGGAATGAAAAAGAAAAAAAAGATTTATTTAAAATAAATACTGGTAATTTAATAAAAACTATACTACCAGTATTAGATGATTTTAATAGATTTATTATAGAAGAAAAAGTAACAAAAAATAAAGGAATTTATTTGATTTATTTAAAATTTAAAAAAATTTTAAAAGATTTTGGATTAAATAAAATTAAAGTGAATATTGGAGATATTTTTAATCCAGATTATCATTATGCAATTTCACAAGTTGAAAAAAATAATATGAAAAATAAAATAATAGATATATTAGAAGATGGATATTATGTATACGATAATATAATACGTTGTACTAAAGTAATAGTAGGAAAATAATTAATTTTAAAAAAAAATAAAATAATATGAAAGATTTTTATGATATATTAGGAGTAGGTAAAGACGCTACTTTAAATGATATTAAAAAAGCATATAGAAAATTAGCTATTAAATATCATCCTGATAAAAATCCAAACAATAAAAAAGAAGCAGAAAAAAAATTTAAAGAAGCTACTGAAGCATATAGTGTTTTAAGTGATAAAAATAAAAAAAGAGAATATGATCAATATGGTAATACATCATCTTATGGAGATGCTTCTTCTATGAATTTTGATGATATATTTAATAATTTAGGTGATATATTTAATGATGGATTTGATAGTTATACTGAATTTGGATTTAATTCAAATAAAAAAAATATAAAAAATAGAGGTACAAACTTAAAAGTATTAATTAAAGTTAATTTAGAAGATATATATTATGGTAAAGAAAAGACAATAAAAATAAAAAAAATGAAATTATCTCCTAATATAAAATTTAAAACTTGTGATAAATGTAATGGTACCGGAGTAATTACTAAGATAACTAATACATTTATAGGAAGAATGCAGACTACTAATACATGTAATTATTGTAAAGGTCAGGGGAAAATTATATATAATATACCAAATAATGCTAATTATGATGGGTTAATAGAAAAAATAGAATATATAAAGGTACAAATACCAATTGGTATTAACGATGGTGAAATGTTAAAAATAATTAAACAAGGTAATGATGCTCCTTATGGAGGTCGTCCTGGTGATTTAATAATAATTTTTAAAGTTTTACCAAATAAAAATTTTAAACGTAAAAAACAGAATTTATATTATAGATTATATTTATCTATACCAGAAGCTATATTAGGATGTAAAAAAGAATTAAAAACTTTAACAGGTAAAATAAAAATTACTATTAATAAGGGTATACAGTCTGAAAAAAAAATAATATTAAAAAATAAAGGTTTACCATATAGAAATGGATATAATTATGGAGATTTAATAGTAACTACTCGTGTATGGATACCTAAAAAAATTAATAAAGATCAAAAAAAATTTTTTATAAAAAATAAAAATAATAAAAATTTTTATTATAAATTATAATATTTTATTATGAAAAGAGTAGCAGTAGCATTATCTGGAGGTGTAGATTCTAGTGTTACAGCTTATTTATTAAAAAAAAGGGGGTATTATGTTATAGGACTTTTTATGTATAATTGGAAAAAAAATGATTGTGTATTAAATGATATAAAAGATGCTATGTTAATTTCTAGTAAATTAAAAATTCCTTTTTATGTTTTAGATTTTAGAAAAAAATATAAAAATACAGTTATTAAATATATGATAAATGGATATAAAAAAGGAATAACTCCAAATCCCGATATAATATGTAATGAAAAAATTAAATTTGGATATTTTTTAAAAAAAGCATTAAAATTAAATATAGACTATATAGCTACAGGTCATTATGTAATTAAAAAAAAAAATAAAAATAATAACTATTCTTTATTATCAGGTATAGATAATAGAAAAGATCAATCTTATTTTTTATGTAGAATTAATCAATATCAATTATCAAAATCATTATTTCCATTGGGTAATTATACTAAAAAAAAAGTTAGAAATATAGCATATAAATTAAATTTTTATAATGCAAAAAAAAAAGATTCTCAGGGATTATGTTTTATAGGTAAAGTAAATTTAATTAATTTTTTAGAAAAAGAAATACCTAATAATAAAGGTAATATCATATATTTAAAATTAAATAATAAAAAGATTAATATAGGTAAACATAATGGAGCATATTATTATACTATAGGACAAAGAAAAAATCTTAATATAAGTGGACAAAAACATAAATTATATTTAATTAAAAAAGATATAAAAAAAAATATTATATATGTTAGTAGAAAAAATAATAAAAATTTTTATAAAAAAAGAATATTTATTAAAAAAAAAACTATCCATTGGATTCGTAATTTATTAAAAAATAAAACAAATAATTATAAATTAAAAATTAAATGTAAAATTAGATATAATGTACCTAAAAATAAAGCTATATTAATTAAAAAAAAATTTGGAGTATTAGTAAAATTTTATAAATATCAATTTGCTATTACTCCAGGACAATTTATAGTTTGGTATTATAAAAATGAATTAATAGGTTCAGGTATAATAAGCAAATAAATTTAGTTTTAACCCTTTTATATAATTATATTTTAAAATATTATTATAAAAAAAATAAAATGATAACTATAAAAAAATCTTATAATATATTATTAAATAAAATAAATAATATATATAATTTATATGAGATAAATAAAATATTTTTAATTTTATTTACATATATTTTTAAATGTAGTCGTAATAAATTATATTATTATATATTAATAAATAAAAAATTAGATAGTAAAAAATATTTTATATTTTTAAGATTTTTATATAGAATAAAAAATAAATATCCTATACAATATATAATAGGGTATACATATTTTAATGGTATAAAAATATTTATTAATAATAATATTTTTATACCTAGGCAGGAAACAGAGGAATTAGTAAATATTATTTATAAGGAAAATAAAAATAAAAAATTTATAAAAGTTTTAGATATAGGTACAGGTAGTGGATGTATATCAATATCCTTAAGAAAAAAAATAAATACTATTAGTAATTTTTGTTTAGATTATAATTATAATATTTTATCTATTTCAAAAAAAAATTTTTATATAAATAAAATTAAAGATAATATAAAATTTTTAAAATTTAATTTATTAAATTCTTCAAATAAATATAATAAATTTTTAAATATATTACCAAAATTTGATATTATAATTAGTAATCCTCCTTATATATCTTATTATAATTATTATAAATATATAAATAGTAATATCTTTTATGAACCTTATAAAGCTATATTTGTTCTAAATAATGATATTCTTTATTATTATAAAAAAATTATTTATAATTTTTATAATTATAAATTAAAAAGAGAAGGTATTATATATTTTGAAATTTCTAATAAAATAAAAAGTAAAATTGATATATATATAAAAAAAAAATATAAAAAGTTAAATATAAAATTTATAAAAGATTCAAATAAAAATTATCGAATTTTAAAAATAATAAAAAAATAAATGAAAAATAATAAAAGAAGAATTATAGAATTATCTAAAAATATTAATTATCATAATTATAGATATTATATTTTAAATAATCCTATAATTACAAATTATAAATATGATATATTATTAAAAAAATTAATAAATTTAGAAAATAAATATAATTATAAATATAAATATTCTCCTACTAAAAAATTAATAAATAATTTATTTACTAATAAGAAAAAAATAAAACATTATTATAAAATGTATTCAATTAATAATGTTTATAATAAAGATGAGTTAATTAAATGGTTAAATAATATAAATAAAAAATTATCTATTACTGATAATAAAAATAATAATTATATTTGTGAATTAAAATATGATGGATTAGCTATTAGTTTAATTTATAAATATGGATTTTTAAAACAAGCTAGTACTAGAGGAAATGGTAAATACGGTAATAATATTTTAAAAAATATTTTAATTTTAAAAAAAATACCTTATTTTTTTAAAGAAATAAAGGATATAAAAATATTTGATATTAAAGGAGAAATAGTATATTCAAAAAAAAATTTTAATTATTTAAATAAAATAAAAATTAAAAATAAATTAAATCCTTTTTCTAATCCTAGAAATGCTGCTAATGGTGTAATACATAATATAAATAATAATGATACTATATATAATAAAAAATTAGATTTTATACCTTATTTTATATATACAAATAATAAAAAATTTAATTATAAATTTAATAATCAATATTTATCAATTAAATTTTTAGATAAATTATTTTTTAAATTTCAAAAAAAATCATATAAATTATGTAAAAATTATAAAGATATTATTAATTTTATAAATTATTGGGAAAAGAATATAAATAAAAGTATTTATCCTATAGATGGTATAGTAATAAAAATTAATGATTTTAATATTCAAAAAAAAATTAAATATAATAATATATTTCATAAATGGTGTATAGCCTATAAATTTAAAGATAAAGTTTACGAAACAACATTAAAAAAAATTGATTATACAATTGGTAAAAGTGGTATTATAGTACCTATAATTAATTTTACACCTATAGTAATAAATGGTACAATAATAAGAAAAGCTAGTTTATATAATAGTAATATTTTTTTTAAACATAATTTATCTATAGGAGATAAAATTTTTATTAAAAAATCTGGTAATATAATACCTAAACTTGTAAAAAATATAACTAATAAAAAAAATAAAATTGTAAAATTCCCTAAATATTGTCCAAGTTGTAAAAAATTATTAAATAAAATAAATAATAAAATTTATTGTTTAAATAAAGATAAATGTAATTTACAGAAATTAGAAATATTTAAACATTTTATAAGTAAAAATGCAATGGATATAAAAATTAATAAAAATATTTTAGAAAAACTATTAAATAAAAAAATAATAAAATCTATAATAGATTTTTATAAATTAACTATAAAAGATTTAATTAGATTAAATGTTACAGAAAAAGAATCTAATAAAATTATTAATTCTATTTATAAATCTAAAAATAAAAATATATCTAATGTTATATATTCTTTATCTATACCTAATATAGGGTTCTATATGTCAAAAATAATAGGAAATAAATATAAAACTATAAGTGATTTTATATATGATATAAATAATAATATTGATAAAATTAATATAGGAGATAAAAGATTTAATCAAATAAAAATATTTTTTAATAAAAATAAAATAAATATAATTAAAAAATTAAAAAATATAGGATTTAATATATAAATGAGATATCTAATAAAATTATCTTATAATGGTATACATTATCATGGGTGGCAAAAACAACCTAATAATATAACTATAGAAGAAGAAATAGAGAATAAAATATCTATTATATTAAAAGAAAATATTAATATTATAGGAGCTAGTAGAACAGATAGCGGAGTACATGCTAATAGAATGTATGCTCATTTTGATTATAATAAATATATTAATAAAAAATTATTTTTATATAAAATAAATTTATTAATATCTAAATATATATATATTAAAGACATAAGATTAATAAAAAATAATATACATGCAAGATATGATGCATTATATAGAGTATATAAATATATAATATCTTATAAAAAAAAACCTTTTTATAATAATTTATATTGGTATTGGTATAAAAATAAAAAAATTAATATTAATTTAATGAATAGAGCTATTAATATAATAATTAATAGTAATAAATTTGATTTATTTACTATAAAAAAAAATGAAAAATTAAATTATATATGTAATATATATTTTGCTAATTGGAGTTATAAAAATAATTATATAATTTTTAATATTAAATCTAATAGATTTTTACGTAAAATGATAAGAATTATTATATCAGTGTGTATAGATATAGGTATTAAAAAAAAAACATTAGATGAATTAATTAATGAAATTAAAAATAATAATATAAAATATAATATTAATGTTCCTCCATATGGATTATATTTAAATAAAATAGAATATAATAATAATATTTATTTATAGTAAACTATTTTTTTATTTTTATAAAAATATATCTTTTTATTAATATTATTTTTAATACTTATATTATGATAAACTTGATATTTATTTTTTATTTTATTATATAATAATATAGGTAATAAATTTTTTCTTTTATAATGTGTTCTTCTCTTTTTTCTTCTAGATAAAGAAATTTTTTTTTTTGGATGTGCCATAATAATTATTGATATTTTTTATATATTTTTTTTATTTTAGGATGTATTTTTTTTATTGGTAGCATTAATATAACACTATCATATATATATTGAGCTATATTAATTCTAATTGTATTTAATGGTAAAAATATATTATTATCTGATTTATTATTATAATTATTACTAAAAAAAATATTTAGTTTTTTTTTTTTATTTATTTTAAATAAAAATTTATTTAAAGTAATATCGCAAATTAAAGTAATAACTCCTATAAAATAAATTTTTAATACTATATAACTATTTTTATTTTTTTTTTTAATTATAATATTAATTTTAGGATTTAAATAATCTTCTTCTTCTTTAAGGAATTCTTTAAAAAAATTACTATTAATAAAAAATTTAAAATTTTCATTATTAGGTAATAATGATATATAAAATTTTTTTAATATTGAATTCATTAGTTAAATTATGTAAATATTAATATATAAAACTAAATAGATATATAATGACTATTTTATAATAATATATAATATTTAATTTTAAAAAAAAATAGCAAATATATATAATTTAATATTATATAACTTTAAGTAATAATAAAAAAAAATGCTAAATATTAACTTATTAAATAAAACAAAAATTAAAAAATTATATCGTATAGCTAAATTATTAAATATACAGAATTATAAAAAATTAAAAAAGAAAAAATTAATTGAAATTATAAATTTTTATAATTATAAAAATAATACTATTATTAGTGAGGGAGTATTAGAAGTAATTCCAGATAAATATGGATTTTTAAGATCTTCTGATTATAATTATATAACATCTCCAGATGATATATATGTATCAAAATCTAAAATTAAATTATTTGGTATGAAAACTGGAGATACTATTAAAGGATTAATTCGTCCTCCGAAATATCATGAAAAATATTTTCCTTTAATAAAAATTATAGAAATTAATGGACGTACACCATCATATAATATAAATAGATGTTCTTTTGAACATTTAATACCATTATTTCCAACAGAAAAATTTAATTTATCTGGTAAAAATTCTACATTATCTACTAGAATTATAGATTTATTTACTCCAATTGGAAAAGGACAAAGGGCATTATTTGTAGCACCACCTAAAGCTGGTAAAACTAATTTATTAAAAGATTGTGCTAATACAATAGATAAAAACCATCCAGAAGTTTATCAAATTATTTTATTAATAGATGAAAGACCAGAAGAAGTAACTGATATGAAAAGAAGTGTAAATGGAGAGGTAATTTCTTCTACATTTGATCAACCATCTTTAAGACATGTTAGGGTAGCAAATTTAGTTCTAAAAAAGGCTATGAGAATGGTAGAGTCTGGTCATGATGTAGTAATATTACTAGATTCTATTACAAGACTAGCTAGAGCCTATAATAGTATAACTCCAACTTCAGGTAGAATATTATCAGGTGGTATAGATTCTAATGCTTTACAAAAACCTAAAAAATTTTTTGGATCTGCTAGAAATATAGAAAAAGGTGGATCATTAACTATAATAGCTACAGCTATGATAGATACAGGATCAAAAATGGATGATATAATATTTGAAGAATTTAAAGGTACTGGTAATATGGAATTACAATTAAGTAGAGAAATAGCTAATAAAAGAATATATCCAGCTATAGATTTAATATCATCAAGTACTAGAAGAGAAGAATTATTATTAGATAAATATACATTAAAAAAAATGTCTATATTAAGAAATTATATATCAGATATGAGTTCAGTAGAAGCTATAGAATTAATAAAAAACCAAATATATAATACACGTAATAATAAAAAATTTTTAAAATCTATAAAATTTAAAGAATGATATTACTTCATTTGAGGAAATAAAATTACTTCTTGTATATTACTACTATTAGTAAATAAAGCAACTAGTCTATCAATACCTATACCAATACCTACTGTTGGAGGTAATCCAATTTTTAATGCCTTAATAAAATCTTTATCTATTTTATTTTTATTTTGTTTTTTAAATCTTTTTAATTGTTCTCTTGGATCATTTAATTCTGTATATGAATTTGCTATTTCTATATTATTAACAAATAATTCAAATCTTTCTGTCAATTTTTTATTATTTTTTTTACTTTTTGCTAAAGGACTTATAATTGTAGGATAATTTTTTATATATATTGGTCCTTTTAATTTATTTTTACAAAAATAATTAAAGATATCATCTATAATTTTATCTTTTTTATATTTATTATTTAATAATATATTGTTTTTTATAGATATTTCTATTAATTTTTTCTTAGATGTTTTTTCATTAATATTTAAATTTGAATATTTATTTAATATATCAAAGAAACTAATACTCTTAATTTTTTTATTAAAATTTATTTTTATATTTATTTTATTTTCTAATTTTTTATAAATGTATAATAATAATTTATGTAAAAATTTCATCATCCATATATAATCTTTATTAGCTACATATAATTCTAATATAGTAAATTCTGGATTATGTAATCTATCTATACTTTCATTTCTAAAATTTCTAGAAAATTCATATACTCCATTAAATCCACCTACTATTAATCTCTTTAAATATAATTCATTAGAAATTCTTAAATATATTTTCTTCTTAAATTTATTATGATAAGATACAAATGGTTTTGCATAAGCTCCACCAGGTATATTTTGTAATATTGGAGTATCAACTTCTATATAATTAAATTTACTAAAATATATTCTTATATATTTTATAATTAATGATCTAATAATAAAAATATTTTTACTATTTTGATTAACTATTAAATCTAAATATCTCATACGATATCTTTTTTCTAAATTATTAAATTTATAATATTCTTTTCCATTTTTAATTTTTACATTTGGAATAGGATAAATACATTTAGATAATAATAATATTTTTTTTATTAATATAGTATATTCTTTTACTTTTGTAATAAATAAATTACCATAAATCCAAATTATATCTCCTATATCTAAATATTTTTTAAATAAATTAATATAATATTTATTATTAATATATTTTTTATCTAAATTATTAATATTATAATATAATTGAATTTTATTATCACTATAATCTTTTATGTCTAAAAAAGTAGAATAACCCATATTTCTAATATTATATATTCTACCTGTTATATAAATTTTTTTTTGATTATTTATAATTTTCTTTTTATTTATTAATATTTTTCTTATATTAGTATTAATTTTATATTTTTTATTAGGATATGGATTAATACCTAATAATTCAATTTCTTTTAGTTTTTTAATTTTTATTAATTCTTGTTCTAACATAATTATATATTTTATATAATAAGATAATTTAATATTATATTTTTTAATATTTAAGTAATTAACTTATTATTTATTTTTTTTTATGAATTTAAATAAAAAAGAAATTAAATTATTATTTAAAATTGGTAAAATTTATTATTATAATAATATATTTAAATTAATTTATTACAAAAGTATAAAAAATAAAATATCTATAATAATACCTAAAAATAGAATTAAAAAATCAGTAAATAGAAATAAAATAAAAAGAAGAATATTTTATTCATTAAATATTAATAAATTTTTTATAAAAATTTATCCTAGTTACTTTATAATTTTTATATATATAAGTAAAAAAAATTTAAAATTTAATATATTAAATTATAATATTATAAATATAATATATAAAATTACTAATGAAAAAATATTTGATTATAGGACTAGGTAATCCTATAAAACAATATGAAAATACTAGACATAATATAGGTAGTTATATAGTAAAATTAATTATAAATAATGAAAAAATTAAAAAAAATTATAATGATAAATATGGAGAAATTTATATAAAAATTATTAATAATAAAAAATATTTATTTTTATTATCTAATTTATATATGAATAAAATAGGTTATTCTATTAATTATTTTTTAAAAAAATATAAATTAAAAATAAAAAATTTAATAGTATTATCAGATGATATATATATAGATTTTGGTAAAATTAAAATTAAATATAAAGGGGGATCAGGTGGACATAATGGCTTAAATAATATAGAATATATATTAAGAACAAAAGAATATTTAAGAATAAAAATAGGTATAGGACATAATTTTAATTATGGAGAACAAAATAAATATGTACTAAGCCCAATGAATTTAAATGAATTAAATTTAATAAAAAAAAAAATTTATATAAAGATATATAAATTTATTTTTTATATATTATAATTTTTTTATTTTTTTTCTAATTTTTCTAATAATAATTCTAAATGTCCATTCATTATATTTTCTAAATTATATAAAGATAATTTTATTCTATGATCTGTTATTCTATTTTGTGGATAATTATATGTTCTTATCTTTTTAGATCTATCTCCAGTAGAAATTAAAATTTTTCTTTTATTTTCTATTTTTTTTTTATTATTTATTCTATTGTAATCATATATTTTAGATCTCAATATAGTTAAAGCTTTTTCATAATTTTGATGTTGTGATCTTTCTTCTTGGCATTCTACTATTATATTAGTTGGTATATGTATTAATCTTATAGCTGACTCTGTTTTATTTACATGTTGTCCACCAGCACCACTAGATCTAAATGTGAATCTTTTAATATCATTACTATTAATTTTTAAATTATTATCATCAAATTTTGGTAAAACTACAACAGTAATAGCAGATGTATGTAATCTACCCTGAGTTTCTGTTTTAGGTATTCTTTGTACTCTATGCACTCCAGATTCGTATTTTAAAATATTATAAATATTATTATTTTTTACATGTATAATTACTTCTCTATAACCAATTTTACTTTTATTTGTATTCAATATATTAAATTTTATTTTATTTCTTTTAAAATACATTATGTACATTCTAAAAATATCTTCTAAAAACAAACAAGCTTCATCACCACCAGTACCAATACGTAATTCTATTATTGCTTCATTTTTATTATAATTTTTTATTTTTTTAATATTTTTATATTTTTTTAATAATTTATTAATTTCAAATATAATATTTATTTTCTTTTCTTTTATTTTACAAATATCACTTTTAATTTCTTTATAAAAATCTTTATTATTAGTATTATTTTTTAATTTTTTTAATTCTATTAAAATACTATTATCATCTTTATAAATATTATATAATTTAAAAATTTTTGAAATTATTTTAAATATATTTTTATTATATTTTTTTTTTAAATACAAAATTTTTCCATTAATTAAATCATATATATATTTATATTTTTTTTTTATTTTTTTTATTTTTATATTTAAATTTCTCATAAAAAAAAAAATATGAATAATATTAATAAATATATTTCAAAAATTAACAAACTTAAAAATAAAAAAATTAATCAAAAAGAAATTATTAAAATTAAAAAAAAATTTTTAAATAAAAATGGAATAATTGACAATTATTTAAAATTATTAAAATTAATTAAAAATAAAAAAAAATTAGGTAAAAAAATTAATATTTTAAAAAGTAGTATTTTATTAACTATTAAAAATAATAGTAATATTAAAAAAGATTATATTAAATTTAATATAAATAATGATTTTTTTTATAAAAATAATATATATAATTTAGGTTCTAAACATCCTATTACATTAATAAAAGATAAAATATTAAATATTTTTTATAAATTGAATTTTAATATTATATATGATAATAAAGAAATTGAAACAGATTGGTATAATTTTAAAGCATTAAATTTTCCTAAATATCATCCCTCTAGAGATATGCAAGATACATTTTATATAAATAATAATAATTTATTAAGAACTCATACATCTTCAATACAAATTAGATATATGACAAAAAATAAACCACCTATTAGAATAATTACTTATGGTAAAGTATATAGAAATGAATCTATATCAAAATATAGTTTTAATATGTTTCATCAAATTGAATTACTATATGTAGATAAAAATAAATTTTTATCTATTATATATCTAAAAGAAATTATTAAATTTTTTATTAATATTTTTTTAGGTGATAAATATAAAATTAGATTTAGAATTTCTTATTTTCCTTTTACTAATCCAAGTTTTGAAGTAGATTTGTATTATAATAAAAAATGGTTAGAAATAATCGGATGCGGAATGGTAAATCAAAAAGTATTTAAAAATGTAAATTATAATTATAAATTATACAGAGGTTTAGCAATAGGTATCGGATTAGAAAGATTAGCTATGATTTATTATAAAATAAAAGATATTAGATTATTTTTTAATAATGATATAAGAACATTAAAACAATTTAAATCTGAATTATAGATTTCTATTTAATTCATATAATATAATACCACAAGAAACTGATACATTTAATGAAGATATTATTTCTTTTTTTATTGGTATATATAATCTATGCTTAGTAAGCATTAATATATTATTAGGTATTCCAGTTTCTTCATTACCTAAAATAAAAGCTATTGACTCTTTACCTTTAATAATTAAATTATTATTTATATTAATTGTACCCTTTTCAGTTATAGATATTATTTTAATATTATTATTAATTAAAAATATTATACTTTTTTCTATATTATTAACTCTACATATTTTTATTTTAAAAATAGCTCCACTAGATATTTTAATTATATTAGGATTATAAATATAATATGTATTAGGTATTATTATATAATCTATATTAAAACAAGCAGATGTCCTTATAATACTACCTATATTTTTTGTATCAGTTATATTATATAAAATTAAAATTATTTTTTTTTTATTATCATTAATAATATCTTTTAATATAAATTCTTTAATTATATTAATATTTGCCATTATACCTTGAGTATTATTTACTTTATTTTTTTTATTATTATATATAATTTTTAGTGGTATTTTTTTATTTTTAATTTTATTTATTAATAGTTTATATTTATTTATTTTATTATTATTAATAAAAACTATTATTACTTTTATAAAATTAGATTTTATTGCTTCTTGTATAGGATGATATCCATATATTATAATAGATTTTTTTACCATTTATTTAAATATATATTAATATAAATAATTAAATTATAAATAATGAATTATTTAAAAAAAAAATATAGATATAAAATTTTAAAAGAAAAATTAAATAAAATACCAAAACTTAATAAATACGATATATATAAGGGTCGAATAATAAATATTTTAGAAGATTACGTAGTTATTGATTTTGGTCATAAATTTGAAGGTGTAGTACCTTTAAATGAATTTAAAAAAGAAAAAATAAAAATCAATGATAAAAAAGATATAATGATAGTAAATACTAATTATAATGGTAATTGTTTATTATCTTATAAAAAAGCTTTAAATAATAAATCATGGATTAATATTCAAAAAATTTATCAAAATAAAAATAATATAAAAGGATATATTTTGTATAGAACAAAAGGAGGTTATATAGTGTCTTTATATAAAGATATAACATGTTTTCTACCAGGTTCACAAATTCAAATAAATGCTATTAAAGATTATGATTATTATATAGGTAAAATAATAGATTTACAAATAATAAAAATTAATTTAAAAATAAAAAATATAATAGTGTCTCATAAAGTTATAATTGAAAATAATATAGAAAATACTAAAAAAAAAATTATAGATAATTTAGAAGTAGGACAAATTATAGAAGGTAAAGTAAAAAATATAATATCTTATGGTGTATTTATAGATTTAGGTACTATAGATGGATTATTACATATTACAGATATTTCATGGAAAAAGAAAGTAACTCCAAGAAGTGTATTTAAATTAGGTAATAAATATAAATTTATTATTATAGGTATAGATAAGGAAAAATCTAGAGTTCAACTAGGGTATAAACAATTAACTAAAAATCCTTGGGATATATTAATAAATAAAATTAAAATTGGTAGTGTAATAAAAGGTAGAGTTACAGCTGTTACAGATTATGGTGCTTTTATAGAATTATTAGAAGGCATAGAAGGATTATTACATGTATCTGAAATATCTTGGGATCACGAATTTAAAACTGCTAAAGATTTAATAAAAATTAATCAAATAATAAAATGTATAGTAATAAATATAGATAAAGATGATAAAAAAATATATTTAAGTATTAAAAGATTTAAAAAAGATCCTTTTGAAGATATAATTAAAAATTATTCTATAGGTAATAAATATACAGGTATAATAGATAAAATATTAAAATATAATTATGGATTAAAAATTAAATTAGAAAAAAATTTATATGGTATTTTATTAAATAATGATATATCTTGGTATAAAAGAATTAATAATTTATATAAATACTATAGAATAGGTGATAAAATTGATGTTACTATTTTATCAATAGATTTAAAATCTAAAAAAATTATTTTAGGACATAAACAATTATCTACTAATAAGTGGGATGAATATAAAACAATATTTAAACCTAAAAGTGTACACGAAGGAATAATAACAAAAATTACTAAAAATAGTATAATTTTAAAAAATAAAATAAATGAAGATTTAAAATTTTTTATAAATAATAAATTTTTAAAAAATAATACTTATAACATAGGTGATGTAATAAAATTTTTTGTTATTGATGTAAATAATAAATATAAAAAAATATTTGTAAGACCTTATAATAAAAAAGAAAAAAGAATTATATTAGAAACATCTACTTTCGGTGATTTAGATGAATTAAATATAATTAAAAAGAAAATAGAAAAAAAAGAAAATAAAAATAAATAATTTTATATTTTATATGTAAATAAAATATCATTATTATTATTGATAATAATAATTATACCCTTATATATTTTATATTTATTATTATAAATTTCTTTTAATAATAGTATATTTTTATACATTTTATTAATAATATAAATAGTATTATATTTTTTATTTTTAATAATTTTTATTAAAAATATACCATTATTAATAGTTATTAAATTATTAAATTTTAATATTTTTTTTTTATAATAATATTCTTCTTTTATAAAAGTAAATTTATTTTTTATTATTTTTTTTATTATAAATTTAAATTTGTTTTCTTTTTTTTTAATAATTATATTATTAATTTTATTTTTTAAATATATATATTTACATTTTTTATTTTTCTTTTTATTTTTATTTTTTATATATTTATTATTTTTACCAAAAATATATTTATTTTTATTTAATTTCCATTTATTATTATTAATTAAAAAATTTTTAAATAAATTATATATATTATATTTATTTGTACTTTTTAATAAAAAAATATTTAATTTATTAGTAGCACTATAAATTAAATTATATAAGATATTAAAATAAGATATTTGTTTCTTATTAATAAAATATTTTATATATTTTTTATTTAATTCTTTATAAAAAATTAAATCATTAAAAATTTTATTACTATTATAAAAAATATTAAATGAAAATAATGGTAAAATTACAATTTTATAAAATTGATTTCTATTCTTATTTATAGATAATACCCTAATTATATTAGTATTATTAGTTTTATTTAATACATATTTATATTTATTATATGACCAAAAATTTAAAAAATTATATATATTATTCGATTCATTTAATTCAAATTCTTGTATAATATCTAAAAAATTATATAGTGAATTATTGTTAATTTTTAATATATTAGATATATATAATATTTTACCATATATATTATAATTTAATAATTTAATATATGATATTATTAAATTATTTAATTTTAGATAATATAAAAAATTATTTATATTATTAAAATATTTAGGTATAATTTTTATTTTTTTTTTTAAAATTTTATTTAATAACAATATAAATTTAATTTTATATTTTAATATATTATCGTATAATATTATTTTTAAAAACTCTAATAATATTTTTATATGTATTGAATCATTTAAATATATATAATTTTTAAAAATAATTTTAGGTAAATATTTATTATAATAATTTAATTCTTTTATATAGTCATATACTTGAATTTTATCTTTTAATAATATAACTATATCATTAGTGTTATTTCCTTCTATTAATATTTTTTTTATATATAATAAAATTTTTATATATTTATTATCATAATAATTTAATATATCTATAGATATATATCCATTTTCTTTTTTTAATGGTAATTGTATACTATTATCATAAATATATTTTAATTTATTATCTATATATCTATTATTTATAAATTTAAATAAATTATTATTAAACTTAACTATATCTAAATTATTATTAATATTTTTTATAATATTTTTTTCTAATATTATATTATGTCTATATTCTTTAAATATAATTTTATTTATATTTATCTTGTTATATATATCATATCTTATATCTCCAAATAAAATTATTTTGTATCCATATGATAATAAATTTTTAAATATTATTATTAATAATCTCCATAATTTATAATCAATTAAATGATATTTATATATATATAATAACTTATATTTATTACATGACTTTATAATTCTATTTGAAAAAATATTTTTATATAGTTTAAATATTTTATTATTTTTATTTACTGTATATGCAAAATAAAATTTATAAATATAATATTCTATTATATTATTATATAAAATATATTTATATGTAGAATTTTTAATTAAATTTTTATATTGTAATATTAATTTTTTAATAATATTTTTATTAATATCTATTCTTTTTTTTTGATTAATATTTAATGATTTAGAATAAAATATATTATTTTTTAAATTTTTTTTTAAACGATTATTTATAATTAATCTTTTTAATAAATATACTTCTTTAAAATATTTATAATTAATTTTTAAATTAAATAAATTAAAAATATCATTATAAATAAAAGATTTATTATTAATTTTATTATTTATTAATAATAAAAAAAAATTTTTTTTAATTTTATTAATTAATAATTTAATCTTTTTTTTCTTTTTTATATAAATATAAATTTTATTATTTATATATTTTAAATTTAAATTTGAAAAAAAATTTTTTTTTTTAATTAAAATTAATATTTTTTTTTTAAAATTTTTTATTATTTTATAATAACCTTTAAAACTTATATTATATATTTTATTTTTTATATATTTTGAATTAGGTACTTTATTATTAAGAATATAATTTAAGAAATTATATATATATACTGGTTGTATTATAAAATTTATATTTTTATAAAAATAATATTTTTTTTTAAAAATATAAAATAAAAAATTATTTATAGTATAAATTGGTATTTGTTTATTAAAAATATTTTTTAGTAAATAAAATGATTTATATTTTATATTATTATAAGATAATTTTATATTATTATGTATAATTTTAGCTATTAAATATTTATTATTATTTTTTTTAGTTAATTTTTTAATAATTTTTATAATTTTATAAATTATTTTTATTCTAGTTTTATTTTTAAAAGTAATAAATAATATATTATAAAAAGATAAATTATTAAATTTATATAAATTTAAAATATAATTTATAATTAAATGTTTTAAATAGTTTGTTCCTATTGAATAATTGTATTTTATTAAAAATTTTTTAGACATTATTAATAATTATATATATATTATTATATAATATAAATTATTTTTTATGAATAGATATTATGAAACTATTATTATTTTAACTCCAGTTTTATCTGAAGAAGAAATAAGAAAATTTTATTTTGAATATAAAAGATATTTAATTAATAATAATGTATCAATTATAAATAAAGAAAAATGGGGAATGAAGAAATTAGCTTATGAAATTAAAAAAAAATTAAATGGTTTTTTTTATTTATTCTTTTATAAAAGTGAACCAACTATAATTTCTGTATTAAATAATAAATTATTACAAGATGAAAGAGTACTTAGATTTTTAACAGTTAAAATGAATAAATATGGAGTTAAATATTCATTAAGAAAAAAAAATAATAAAAAATATGAAAAAAAATAAATTTTTACCTTCACTAAATATAGAATTTAAAAATAAAAAAAAATTTTGTTTTTTTAAAAAAAAAAATATTAAATATATAGATTATAAAAATCCAGATTTCTTAATACAATTTTTAAATGAATTTGGTAAAATATTACCTAGTAGAATAACAGGTACTTCAAGAAAATATCAAATATTATTAAAAAAAGCTATTAAAAGATGTAGACATTTAGGTCTATTACCTTTTATAAGTGATGGATTAAGATAAAAAATAATAATTAATATGATAAAAATTATTTTAAAAAAAAATATAAAAAATTTAGGTATAAAATATGATTTAATTACTGTAAAATCAGGATATGCTTTAAATTATTTAATACCACAAAAATATGCTATTATTGCTACTAAATCTCAAATAAAAATAAATAATCAAATATTAAAGCAGAAAAAAAATAAAGATAAATTATTAATTAATAAATACAAAAAATTTATTATTTTATTAAAAAAAAAAATAATAAAATTTAATATAAAAATAACAGATACTGTATTTTTAATAATAACAAAAAAAATAATTTTAAATAAAATTAAAAAAAATAATATTATAATAGATAAAAAAGATATAAACTTTAATAAAATCGTAATTAAAAAATATGGTAAATATAAAATCGATTTTATATTAAAAAATAATTTAAAAGGATATTTTAATATTAAAGTAGATGATATTAATTAATTATAGATAATTTTATATATTCATTAATTATATCATCTATATTACCATTAAGAATATAATCTAAGTTATTAGTTTTATATCCTGTATTTAAATCTTTTATCATTTTATATGGATGCATTATGTAATTTCTATTATAATATCCCGATTCTATTTTTTTATAATTAATTTTTTTTTGATTATTTATAATTTTTAATTTTGATTTTAATATTTTTAATGCGTATGATTTATTAAGATTTTGAGATCTTGTTTTAGTACATACTATAGATATATTACTAGGTTTATGTATTAATCTTACACCACTTTCTATTTTATCTACATTTTGTCCTCCGGGACCACTAGATCTAAATGTTTGATAAATTATATCCTTAGGATTTATATATATTTTTTTATTATTTTTAATAATTGGATATACATTAACTGAAGCTAATGAAGTATGTCTTTTATTATTAGAAATACGTATTAATTTATGTATACCATTTTCAAATTTTAAATAGCCATAAGCATATTTACCTATAATTTCTAATAAAATATTTTTTATATAATTTTTATTAATATAATTTTTATTAATTATATTAATTTTAAAATTTTTTTTTTGAGCCCATAATATATACATATCACTTAATATTTTTACCCAGTTATTACTATCATTACCTCCTGCTCCTGAAGTTATTTGTAGTATAGAATTAAGTTTATCTTCTTTATTATTAAAAATTATATTATATATTTTATTTATTAAATTTTTTATTATTATATAATATTTATTAATATCACTATCTAATATAGATATATTTTCTTTTAATGATAATTTTTTTAATAATTTAACATCTTTATAATTTATTATAATATCATTATATATATTAATTATTTTATTTAAATTATCATTTTTTTTTTTAAAAATAATATATTTTTTAAAATTTATTTTAAATAATTTTTTAATTTTTTTATTATATATTTTATTTATTTTTATTATTTTTTTTATATTTATAATTTTTTTAATAAAAATTATATAATTATTTATTTTATTAATCATATTATAATATAACGGAGAGAGAGGGATTTGAACCCACGGAAGAATTATATCCTTCGACGGTTTTCAAGACCGTTGCAATAAACCACTCTGCCATCTCTCCTAATATTTTATTATATATTATATTATTATAAATACAAAATAATTAAAATAAATAATGTCTTTAAAAATTACTAATGAATGTATAAATTGTGGTGCATGTGAAATAGAATGTCCAAATAAAGCTATATACCAAGGTGGAGTAAAATGGAGTATTTCAGATGGTACTTCAATTAAAAAAGAATTTATATATTATAAAGGTAAAAAAATATATAAAAATAAAAAATATAAACCTATATCTAATAAAATATATTATATAGTAAAAGAAAAATGTACAGAGTGTATAGGTTTTTTTAAATACCCTCAATGTGCTGCTGTTTGTCCAGTAGATTGTTGTATAAAAGATAATAATAATAAGGAAAATAATAAAGATTTATTATTAAAAAAAAACAATTTACATAATAAATAATGACGTAAGGGGGATTTGAACCCCCGACTTTTGGATTATGAGACCAATACTCTACCACTGAGTTATTACGTCATAATATAATATAACAAAATTTATAAATGTATAACAATAATATATTAATAGGAATATACAATAATAATAAAGATCAAGCAATAGAATATTTAAATGAGTTAGAAAATTTATTATTAATTTTTAAAGGTAAAGTTTATAAAAAACTATTACAGAAAAGATTTAAAAAAAATAATTTAACTTTTGTAGGTAAAGGGTATTTAGAAAAAATTTTAATATATGTTAAAAAATATTCAATAGATACTGTAATATTTGACGATGAGTTAACATTAAGTCAAATTAAAAATATAGAAAAGAAAATAAAATGTTATATTTCAGATAGAACTAAATTAATATTAGATATATTTTCTTATAGGGCTAAAACTTCATATGCTAAAATGCAAGTAAAATTAGCTAATTATGAATATTTATTGCCTAGATTAAAACATATGTGGGACCATTTAGAAAGACAAAAGGGTGGTATAGGTTTACGTGGACCAGGAGAAAAAGAAATAGAAACAGATAGAAGATTAATAAGAAATAAAATTAAAAAACTAAAAGATAAATTAAAAAAAGTAAATAATCAAATTTTAATACAAAGAAAAAAAAGAATTAATAATGTAATTATTAGTTTAGTAGGATATACTAATGTAGGTAAAACAACAATAATAAATAAATTAACTAAAAAAAAATTATTAACAGAGAATAAATATTTTACAACTTTAGATGCTAAAGTAAATAAAATTTATATTAATAATAAAAAAATATTACTAGTTGATACTATAGGTTTTTTAAGAAAAATACCTACTAAATTAATAGAATCTTTTAAATCATCTATAATAGAAATAGAAAATTCTAATATTATATTACATATAATTGACATATCATCTAAATTTATTAAAGAAAAATTTATATATATAACAAATTTTTTATTAAATGAGTTAAAATTATATAATAAAAAAATTTTTGTAGTATTTAATAAAATAGATAAAATTAAGAATTTTAATTATTTTTTTATAGAGAATAAAATTAAAATAAAAATATTAAATAATAAATATATTATTTATAATAATAAAAAAATAGAATTTATTATTATATCATCTAAAAACAAAAATGATATTAAAGAATTAAAAAATTTTATTTATAATAGAGTTTATAATATTTAATTATGGTCTCGGCTGGATTTGAACCAGCGACCTCTTGATTATGAGTCAAGTGCTATAACCAACCTAAGCTACGAGACCTTTTTAATAAATTATAAAAAATAATATATAATATAAAAAATTATTATATTAAATTTATATCATAATAGATAAATTTACTATTATAATATATATTATTATTAGGTTTATAATTAATAATAATTATTTTTTTAGCTAAAGTTTCATTTTTTATAAAATAATTATATTTTTTTATAATATTTTTAACTATTAAATAACTTTTTTTATATAATAATATATAAATTTTGTCAGTAATTTTAAAATTTTTATTTTTCCTTATAAATTGTATATTTCTAATAAAATCTCTTATCCATCCTTCATTTTTTAATTTATCAGTTATTATTGTATTTAATATTATAATAGTATTATTTTTTATATATATTAAATTATCTTTATTATTTATATTTTGATTTAATATATAATAATCTTTATTATTTAATTTAATATTTAATTGTTTTATATATATATATTTATTTTTAATAATTTTATAAATTTCTTTTTGATTTAAATTATTTAAATAAATACTTATTTTATTAACTAAACTTTTATATTTTGGTCCTACTATACTATAATTAAGTTTTATTTTCTTTAGTATATATTTGTTTATATTTTTAATATTTATAAATGATATTTTTTTTACATTTACTTCTTTTTTAATAATTTCTAAAGGTTTAATTAATTTACTTAATTCTTTATTATATTTGTTAATTACTATATATATACTACTTAATGGTTGACGTACTTTAATATTTTTTCTCTTTCTTAAAGAAAGTATTATTTTAGTATATTTTCTTATTATATACATATTATATTCAATTTTTCTATTAATTAATTTACAAATACCTTTAGGTATATTATTATATATTATACTAATTTTATCCTTATATAGTTTTAAATAAATATATTCTGTTATGAATGGTATAATAGGATAAGATACTATTAAAATTTTTTTTAAACATATAAATAAAGTTAAATATGCTGATTTTTTATCATTATCTTTAGTATTTTTCCAAAATCTATTTCTAGATAATCTAATATACCAATTACTTAAATCTTTAACTATAAAAATATTAATTAATCTACTTATTTTTGTAAAATTAAAGATTTTAAAATATTTATTTATTTTTAATAATAAATTATTTAATTTTGAAATAATCCATTTATCTATATAATTAAATACTATTTTATTTTTAATTTTTTTTAAATAATTATAATTATATTTATCTATATTTGAATAGTTATATATAAATATAAAAATATTATATAACGTATTAAAAAATTTATTTTTTATTTTTTTTAAATCTTTAATATTAAATTTAATATTTTTATTATGATTATTATTAAATATTAAATACCATCTAATGCAATCTGGTCCATATTCATATATTAATTTAAATGGATTTAATGTATTACCTTTACTTTTAGACATTTTATGACCATTTTTATCTAATATTAATCCCAAAGGTAAAACATTTTTATAAGATATATTGTTAGATATAATAGATGAAATTATATGTAAAGTAAAGAACCATCCTCTAATTTGATCAGTACCTTCACTTATAAAATTAGATGGATAATAAATTTTATTATCTATTAAATTACTATTTTTAAAAGGATAGTGATATTGTGCATAAGTAGATGAACCAGAATCAAACCATACATCTAGCACATATGATTCTCTATACATTTTTTTACCATTTTTATTAGATAAAATTATTTTATCTAATATATCTTTATGTAAATTAATTTTATTATAATTTATAAAATTTTTATTTATCCATTTTTTAAATGGATTTTTTTTCATATATCCAAGTTTAATAGATTTATTTATTTCATTATATAATTCTTTTATAGAACCTATTACTAATAAACTTTTATTATCTTTTGTAGACCATATTGGTAAAGGAGTTCCCCAATATCTAGTTCTTGTTATATTCCAATCTTTTATATTATTTAACCAATCAATAAATTTATTTTTTATTAATGTATTAGTTATCCAATTAATTTTTTTACTTAAATTTAAAATTCTATTCTTTATATTTTTTTTAGTTAAATTAATAAACCAAGATTCTATTGGATAATATATAATAGGTTTATTAGTTCTCCAACAATGAGGGTATTTATGTTTATATTTTTTAATTATTAAAATTTTATTTTTTAAAATTTTAATAATTTTTTTATCTACTGAAAATTTATTTTTATTATTATAATAACTATTTTTTACATATTTACCACCTAATCCATATGGAACTACTTTAATATATTTTCCATATTTATCTACTATAGGTATAATTTTTTTTTTATATTTATAAAATATGCTAGATATATTTTCTTTTATAGATATTTCATAATCATCTTTACCAAAAGTAGGAGCAATATGTATTATACCACTACCTTTATTTTCTTTAATAATATTTAAAGTATCTTTAATAATTATAAATTTTTTTTTATTATTATTTAATGGTTTAAACCATTTTAATAATTGATAATATTCACAATTAATTATTTTTTCTCCCTTAAATTTATATAATATTTTAATTGTATTTAATTTATTAAATAAAAATTTAACTGATTTTTTAGATGTGATTATATATAAATTATTATATTTTATTAATAAATAATAAATATTATCTTTTATTAATAATGCTGTATTTGAAGGTAATGTCCATGGAGTAGTTGTCCATACTAATATATGTATAGTATTCTTAATTTTATTAAAAAAATAAGGTTTTGTTTTTAATTTAAATAATATATATATAGAATAAATAGTTATTTTTTTTTTAGTATTAGGTAAATTTAATTCTTGATAACTTATAGATGTACCAGCTATAGGTGAATATGGTAATACTTTATAATCTTTATATAATAATTTTTTATTAAATATTTGTTTTATTATCCACCAAACACTTTCTATATATTTACTATTACATGTAATATAATATTTATTATCTTTTATAAAATAACCAATTTTATTAGTAAATTTAATCCAAAAATTTAAATTTTTATTAATAAATTTTTTACAATATTTATTAAATTTTTTAATTGATATTGATTTACCTATATCACTTTTATTTATTTTTAATTTTTTTTCTATATATAATTCAATAGGTAGACCATGAGTATCCCATCCTAATTTATTAATTACTTCATAATTATTTAAAGTATAAAATCTATATACAATATCTTTAATAATTCTTGAAAAAATATGATGTATCCCTGGATTACCATTCATAGATGGAGGACCATCATAAATAATAAATTTTTTTTTATTTTTTTTTTTAAAATTAATTAAATAATTTTTTTTCCAATAATTAAAAATTTTTTTATAAATTTTATATAATTCTAATTTATTATTCAAAATTCAAAAATTAATTTTATAGCCCATAGGGGAATCGAACCCCTATTTCCAGAATGAAAATCTGACGTCCTAACCAATAGACTAATGGGCCAATTTAATGTTTTTATTAATTAATTTAGATAAAATACTTTTTATACGTGATATTTTATTTAAAGTTAATATTTTTTTATTTTTTAATTTATCTAATATAGAAAATAATAAAGATTTATTTTTATTAATTTTTTTATTATCTAATTTAATTATATTCTTTTTAAATTCTTTTATTTTATTTTTTACTATATTTATTTTATATTTATTATATTTTTTTTTTTTAATATTATTTCTTTGTCTTTTTAAAATAGATATTTTAGACATATTAACTTTTATTTAATTATTTTTATTTTAAATCCAATTTTATTTAAATCTTTCCAATAATTAGGATAAGATTTATTAACTGTATTTGGATTTTTTATTAAAATTTTATTTTTTATAGAAAATACAGAAAAAGACATAGCCATTCTATGATCTTTATATGTATTAATAATCTTTATATTATTATTTATTTTTTTAAAATGTATTATTTCTATACTATTATTTGTAATTTTAGTAATAATACCTAATTTTTTTAATTCATTATTTAATGCTTTTAATCTATCAGTTTCTTTAATTTTTAATGTATTTAATCCTGTTAATAAACATTTAATTTTCAATATAGAGCATGTAACTATTATTGTTTGCGCAATATCTGGAGTTGATTTTAAATTTAATTTTAAATATTTTGGATATTTAAAATTATTTATTTTTTTTAAAATTATAATATTTTTAGGTAAAAAAATAGTATCTACACCAAAATATTTTCTAAATATTTTATATATTATATTATCACCTTGATAACTATTTTTTTTAAAACTTTTAAGTTTTATTTCTTTTTTATTTAAAATAGCAACTAGAGAATAAAAATATGAAGCAGAACTCCAATCTGATTCAATTTTATATTTAATAATTTCTTTATTTTTATTATATTTTTTTATATAAATATAATTATTTTTTAATTTAATATTAAAATTAATTTTTTTTAATAAATTAATTGTTAAATATATATATGATAAAGAAATTTTATCATTTAATAATCTAATTTTTAATCCATTTTTTAATTTTGGAGCTATTAAAATTAAAGAACTAATATATTGACTACTTATATTAGATATTATATTAATTTTATTTTTTTTTATAGTTTTACCTATAATTTTAATAGGAGGATATCCTATTTTATTAATATATTTTATATTACAACCAATTTCTTTTAATGATTTAATTAAATAATATATAGGTCTTTTTTGCATTCTTTTAGTACCTGTTAGTATAACTTTTTTATTTTTAATAATAGAATAATATGATATTAAAAATCTCATTACAGTACCAGCATCTTTAACATTAATAATTTTATTTTTACTATTTAATGATTTAATCATTAATTTAGTATCATTAGAATTAGATAAATTATATAATTTAATATTATTATATAATTTCTTTATTATTAATAATCTATTAGTCTCACTTTTAGATCCAGATATACTAATTAAATTATTACTATTTTTATTAAACGTATATATTAATTTTAAATACATTTTTAAATAACCAATTAATAAATTAATTATAATATAATTTATTTAATATAAATAATTAATATATTTATATCTGAAGGTGATACACCACTAATTCTAGTAGCCTGACCTATTGAATATGGTTTATAATAAATTAATTTTTCTCTACCTTCATTAGATAATGATTTAATTTTATTATAATCAAAACCATTTGGTATTATTAAAGTCTCTAATTTATTCATCCTTTTTACTTCTTTTTTTTCTTTTTTTATATAATATTCATATTTTATTTCATTATTTATTATATGTTTATATTTTTTTATATATATAAAATATTTATTTATATATTTATTATTGCATATATTTTTAAAATAAAATAAAATATTATTAATATTTATTTCAGGTCTTAATAATAATTTAAATAAACTTATTTTTTTATTTTTATTAAAAAAATATTTTAAATTAACTTTTATAATTTTAAATATTTTAATTATTTTTTTTATTATATATTTTTTTCTTTTTAAATTATTAAAATATTTTTTTTTAATTAATCCTATTTTATAACCTTTAGGTATTAATCTAAAATCTGAATTATCTTGTCTTAATAAAATACGGAATTCAGCTCTTGACGTAAACATTCTATATGGCTCAGTAGTACCTTTATTAATTAAATCATCTATAAGAACACCTATATAAGATTCATTTCTTTTTAATATAAATGGTTCTTTTTTTAAAATTTTAAAATATGCATTAATTCCTGCTATTAATCCTTGACAAGCAGCTTCTTCATATCCAGTAGTTCCATTTATTTGACCAGCCATATAAAGATTTTTTATAATTTTTGTTTCTAATGATAAATTTAATTGAATAGGATTAAAATAATCATATTCTACAGCATATCCATATTCTAATATTTTTGATTTTTTTAGTCCTTTTATTGAATGTACTATTTTTTTTTGTATATTTTTAGGTAAACTAGTTGATAATCCATTTAAATATATTAAATCATTATAATTACTATCTGGTTCAATAAAAATTTGATGACTATCTTTATTAGGAAAACGATATACCTTATCTTCTATAGAAGGGCAATATCTAGGACCATTATTATTAATAATACCAGTAAAAATAGGTGATTTATTAATATTATTTTTTATAATTTTATGAGTTATTTTATTAGTATATGTAATATAACACTTATTATAATTTTTTATTTTTTTTTTAATTCTAAAAGAAAATCTTATTAAATTATTATCTCCATCATCTATAACTAAATTATTAAAATCTATAGTATTTTTTAATAACCTAGGAGATGTTCCTGTTTTCATACGTCCTATTATAAATCCATATTTTTTTAATTGTTCTGTTAATCCTATTACACTTTTTTCTTTAATTCTACCTCCATAATATATTTTATTACCTATAAAAATTCTTCCATTTAAAAAAGTTCCATTTGTTAATATTACTGTTTTACTATATATATATTTATTTTTTTTAGTTATTACTCCTTTAATTTTTTTATTTTTTATAATTAATTTTATTACTATATCTTCTAATACACTAATATTCTTTTTTAATATAATTCTTTGAATATTTTTCATATATAAAATTCTATCTATTTGAGCTCTAGGGCTCCACATAGCTGGTCCTTTTGATTTATTTAACATTTTAAATTGTATTGTAGATAAATCAGCTCCAATTCCCATATAACCACCTAAAGCGTCTATTTCTCTTACTATTTGTCCTTTACCTATACCTCCTATAGAAGGATTACAAGACATTTTACCAATATCTTCAAATTTCATAGTTATAAGCAAAACATTAGCTCCTAATTTATGTCCAGCTAATAAAGCTTCTATTCCTGAATGTCCTCCACCTACTACTATTATATCATATTTTTTCATATTTAAATTTTATGTTATTTGATAATTTTAAATAATAATTCTCTTTTTTTACCATATTATTTTTATTTATAATGTTATTATCATTATATCCTAATAAATGTAATAAAGAATGGATTATTACACGTTTTATTTCAATTGAATATTTAATATTCCAATAAATTGAATTATAATATATTTGATCAACACTTATGAATATATCACCAAAAATTTTATTTTTAAAATTATAATTAAATGTAATAGTATCTGTATAATATTTTTTTTTTAAATATTTTCTATTTAAATGTAAAATATATTTATTACTACAAAATATATAATTTATTATATATATATTTTTATTTTCAAAATATACTATTTTTTTTATAAATTTTTTAAATTTTTTTATATTATTAATTTTTATATTCTTTAATATATAAATATTTATCATAAAAAAATAAAAATATATATATTTTATATAAAAAAATAAATAATTATTTTAAATATAATGTTATACAAAAATTTTATAGATAATACTAAAATAATATGTAAAAGTGGTAATGGAGGACATGGATGTGTAAATTTTTTAAGAACTACTAAAAAAATAGGAAAACCTAATGGAGGTAATGGTGGAAATGGTGGAAATATAATATTTATAGGAAATAAAAATATATTTAATTTATATTATTTAAATAAAATTAAATCATTTAAAGCTGAAGATGGTTATAATGGTATGAAAAATTGTAAAACAGGAAAAAATGGAAAAGATTGTATTATATATGTACCATTATATACAGAAATATATTATAGTAATAAATTTAATAAAAATAATAATATATTAATTAAGTATCATAAACAAAAAGAATATATAATTTATGGAGGTAAAGGAGGTAAAGGTAATAATTATTATAAAAATTCTTATAATCAAAAAACCAGAAAATATAGTTTAGGTATAAAAGGTACTAAATTAAATATAGAATTAAAATTGAATTTTAAAATAGATATAAGTATATTAGGATTACCTAATAGTGGAAAAACAACTTTATTATCTAAAATTACTAATAATAAAAAATTAATTATAGACAATTATGAATATACTACAATTATTCCTAATTTAGGAGTTTATAAAAATAAATATAATAATTATTTAATTATAGATATACCTGCTATTAAAAAAAAATATTCTATAGGTAAGAGAATTAATAAAAAATATATTAAATATATAATAAATAATAAAATAATAATATTTGTAATTTCTATAATAAAAAATATAAAAGAATATAATTTACAATATAATATACTTATAAATGAAATTAAATATTATAATATTAAGAATAATAATATTATTATAGTTATAACAAAATATAATAATATAAGAAATAAAGAAATATTACTATTAAAAAACAAATTTTTTAAAAAAAAAATTAAATATTTTTTTTTTGATTATAAAAAAAAAATAAATAAATTAAAAAAAATTATTTATAATATAATAAATTAAAAATTATATTTTATATATTTAATAGCAATTTTAATATCATTAGGTAATTTAGAAATAATTTTTTTATTTTTCTTAGTTTCTGGATCTTTATATATTAATGAATATGCATGTAATGCTTGTCTAGGTAATATTTTTAATAGATAAATAATTTTTTTATAATATTTTCTATTTTTATTTAATATTTTATCACCACCATATAGTTTATCATTAAATATAGGATGTCCAATATTCTTAAAATGTACACGTATTTGATGTGTTCTACCAGTTTTTAATTTACATTTAATTAAACTAAATATATTAAATTTTTTTATTATTTTATATTTAGTAATTGATAATTTACCTTTATAATTTTTATTAACTACTGTCATTTTTATTCTATTAAATTTATTTCTACCTATATAATTTTTTATAATACCTTTATTTTTTAAAGGTATCCCCCATATTAAAGCTATATATGTTTTCTTTATAGTTCTATTAATAAATTGATTTTTTATATAATTAAATGTTAATATATTTTTAGCTATCATTAATAATCCTGAAGTATCTTTATCTAATCTATGTAATAATCCAAATCTATTATTAAATTCATTATTATTAGTATAATTAAATTTATTATAATAATATTTTAACCAATTAACTAATGTATTTTTATAATTACCATGTCCTGGATGAACTATTTGACCTGGTTGTTTATTAATTATTAATATATTTTTATCTTCATAATAAATATTAACTTTTAAATCTTTATTACTATATATATATTTATTATTATTATATACTTTATCATTAAATTTCATTAAACTAATTATATCATTATTTTTTAATAAATATTTTTTTTTAATAGTTTTACTATTTAATAAAATTTTTTTATTTAATATATAATATTGTATTTTTTGTCTAGATATATTTTTTTTAAAAAAAAAAATAAAAATTTATCAATTCTAATAGTTTTATTTTTTATATTATTAATATATATATATTTATTCATTTAGTATATAAAATATTTTTTAATATTTATGGAGTTGGCGGGATTTGAACCCGCGTCCATATTAAAATATTTTAAATAATAAATTACATATTTTTCTAATTTTATTTATTAAGATTTTTTTTTAATAAATTAGTAAAACAAAAAAAATCTTTATTATTTTTTTTATTTTTATATAAAAAATAAAAAAAAATAATAAAAAAAAATAAAACTCTATACTAATAAATTATAATATTTATTCTTCTTATTAAGCTGCTAGAGCGTATTTTCTATTGCCTTTTATTATTTATATATTATTTTTTATAGTGAATAATAACACTATATGAATATTTAAATTATTTTAATATGTCAATTCCTATATATCAACCCCTTTATTTAATTAATAATAAAATATAATATAATTAAATACAAATTTTTTTAATTAAGCTTATAATAGCTATTTCATATCCTATTAATCCAAATCCTATTATTATACCTGAACAATTACTAGATAGTAACGAAGTATGTCTAATATTTTCTCTATTAAAAATATTAGATATATGTACTTCTATTATATTAATATTATTTTGATTTAAATATTTAATTGTATCAGATATAGCTAAAGAAGTATGTGAATAAGCACCTGCGTTTATAATTATTCCTATAATATTTTTTTTATAATAATTTATTTTTTGTAATAACTTTATAATTAAACCTTCGCTATTTATATAATATATATTTATTAATATATTTTTTTTAAAATACTTATTTTTAATTTTATTAAAATATTTTTTTATATTTATTTTACCATATATTTTATTTTCTCTAGTACCTATTAAATTTATATTAGGTCCATTTATTATAATTATTCTTTTCATTTTTATTAATTATTTTTTTTAATTCTTTATATTTTATTATTTTATAAGATCCTTCTTTAAATATTTTATATTTTTTTAATTTTAACCCTCCAAAATTTATTCTTTGCAAATATACTACTTTATATCCAATTGTTTTAAATATTCTATGTATAATTCTATTCCATCCTATATATATAGATAATATTAATATATTTTTTTTATTTTTTATAATTTTTATATTATTTATATAAATTTTACCTTCTTTAAATTTTAAACCTTTTTTTAATTTAATAATATGATTAGATTTAATTTTTTTATTTAAAATTATTTTATAAGTTTTTTTTATTTTATTTTTAGGATGTAATAATTTATTACATAAAATACCATTATTAGTTAATAATAAAACACCAGTAGTATTTTTATCTAATCTACCTACTGGATATACTCTATATTCTTTAATATATTTAACTGGTATATAATTTAATATAGTATTTCTATAATAATTATCCTTTGTTGTAGTTATACAATTTTTAGGTTTATTTAAAATTATATAAATAAATTTATTAAATTTTAAAATTTTATTATTATATATTATTTTATCTTTATAATTTACTTTATATCCTAATATTCTTATATTTTTACCATTTACATTAATAAGTCCTAATTTAATTAAATTATCAGCTTTACGCCTTGAACATATTCCAGAATAAGAAATATATTTATTTAATCTAATTTTATTATTTAACATTATATTTTTTTTACTGTTTTAAATATTTTATCTAAAATACCATTTATAAAAAATTTACTTTTAAAAGATGTATATATATTAGATATATTTATATATTCATATATTAAAATTTTTATATATTTTTTATTTTTTTTTCTTATTATATAAAATTCTGATATTGCCATTAATAATATAATTAAATTTAAAGGATTAATTCTATTTATAGTCCAACTAATAGTATATTTTTTTATAATTTTTAAAATTATTTTTTTTTTATTTTTAATAACTTTATATAAAAAAATAAAAAATTTAAAATTATTGTTTTTAAAAAATTTAAATTTTATTTTATTTTTATATTTTAAATATACTATATATTTTAATATTTCTTTTTCTTCATATTGAATATAAAAATTATTTCTTATATTATTAATATATTTTAATATTTTATTATAATTATTAAAAATATTTTTATTTTTTTTTATATTATTTAATATATTATTTATATTATTTATTCTATTATATATATATTTTTTATAATTAACTTTTATATTATAAATATTAATATATAGCAATATCATTAATTTAATTCTTATATAATTTTTTATTTTAAGAAATTTCAATTTATTTTTATATTAATTATTATTAATAATAATATTTAATTTATAATTAATATTAATTTTTATAAAAATATGAATAACGAAAGTAAAGAAAAAAAAACTAATAATTATACAAATAATTATTATAATTTAAAAAGAAAAAAAAAAGAAATATTTTCTAAAACTTTAATAGCTAGAAGTAGAAGATATTTTTTTGATACTAATGAAACTAATGCAGGTGATTACTTTTTAAGTATAACAGAATCTAAAAAATTATTTTTAAACGATGGTAGATCAATATTTAAAAAACATAAAATATTTATATATAAAGAAGATTTTGATAATTTTCAAAAAATGTTATCTGAAGTAATTAAATTTATATATGATAAGAAAGGTAAAATCTCTATATTTAAAAATTTTGATAATGAAAGTTCTATTAATAATAAAATAGATATAAACAAAGATAATAAAAAAGAATTAGATAAAGTTATAGATAAAGATAATAAAAAAGAATTAGATAAAGTTATAGATAAAGATAATGAAAAAGAATTAGATAAAGTTATAGATAAAGCTAAAAAAACAATAAAAAATAAAAAAAAAGAGAAAAAGAAAAAAACAAAAAAAGAAAAAAATAAAAAAAACAAAAAAGAAAAAAAAATAAAAAATAAAAAATAATATATTTTTTTAATTATTTTAATAATAAATTGCGTATTATATACGCAATTTATTATTTTTTTTAATAATAATAAATATGAAAAAAATAATTAGTATAATTGGTAAAACAAATGTAGGTAAATCAACATTATTTAATTATTTAATAAAAAAAAAACAATCTTTTATTTCAAATAATAACAATACTACTATTAATGTAAATAATGGTATATTAAAGATAAAAAATTGTAGATACTATATTAAAGATACTTCTGGATATAATGGGGATAATATTAATTATTATATGTATGAATCTATATATTATCAAATATTATTATCAATAAAAAAATCTAATTTAATTTTATTTTTAGTAGATATAATAACTGGAGTTAATTATTTAGATTATGAAATATATAAAATAATTTTAAAATATAATAAACCTTTCTTTTTTATAATTAATAAAATAGATATAAAAAGTAAAAAAAATAATATATATAGTATATTAAATTCAATAATAAATTATAAAAAAATATATTTAATATCTATTACTCATAATATAGGTTTAAGAGTTTTATTAAAAGATATTAATAAATTTTTTAATTATAAATCTGTAAATATAAAAAAAGAAAATATAAAAATATCTATTGTAGGTGTCCCTAATAGTGGTAAATCTACTTTTATAAATTCTTTTTTTTTAAATAAATATAAAAGTATAGTTAATAATAAATCTGGTACTACAGTAGATACATTATATTTTTTAAAATATTATAAAAATTATATTTATACATTAATAGATACACCAGGTATATTAAAAAAATATAAATATAAAAAATATAAATATAATAATAAATATTTATTAAAAACAAATATTATTATAAAAGAATCTGATATATGTATTTTAATAATTGATATAATAAATGGAATTAATAAGAATGATATATATATAATAAATTTAATAATAAAATATAAAAAGGGGATAATAATAATTTTTAATAAATGTGATTTGTTAAAAAAAAATGATTTATTTATTTTTAAAAAAAAAATATTAAAAACTTTTTTTTTAAAATATATACCTATTTATTTTTTATCATTAAAATATAATTATAAAGAAAATAATAAAATATTAAATAAAATAATATTAAAAATATATAAAAATAGAAATAAAAAATTTAACACTAGTTTATTAAATAATAAATTATTAAAAATAATAAATAATAAAAATTTTAAAATAAATAATAAATTATTTAAAATAAAATTTTGTTATCAATATAAAAAAAAGGAATTTCCATATTTTATTTTTATTTCTAATTTAGTAAAAGATATAAATATATCTTATAAAAAATATATAGAAAATGTTATAAGGAAATATATAAATAAATTTTATGGTATTCCTATAGAATTAAAATTTAAAAAAAAATAAATATGTTGAAAATATCTTATATTATAAAAAATATTAATAAAGTTATAACTGATTTAAAAAATAGAAAATTTAAAAATTTAAAAATATTAAATAATCTTTTATTATTATATAAAAAAAATAAAAAATATAAAATAAAATTTGATAAAATATCAATTATAATAAATAATTTTTCTAAAAATTTTTTAAAAATAAATAATAAAGTAAATTTACTTAAATTTAGAAAAATAAAAAAAATAAAAAAAAAATATAATAAAATTATAAATAATAATAATATAATTATTAATAAAATTTTATTATTAATACCTAATATTTTAAATAAAATTTATTATAAAAAAATTAAAAAAAATATTATATATAAATATATAGGAAAAAATAAAAATAAAGATTATATAAAATATTATAATCATATAGAATTATCTAAAACTAATGATATATTTGATATAATTAAATCTAGTGAAATTAGTGGATCTGGTTTTGTAATTTATCATGGAATAGGATTAAAAATTTATAATGCATTAGTAAATTATTTTTTAGATTATAATAATAAACATGGTTATAAAGAATATATAGTACCATATTTAGTAAATAAAAATTCATTATATGGTACTGGACAATTACCAGATAAAAATGATCAATTATATAAAATAACTAATAATGACTTATATTTAATACCTACAGGAGAAGTTCCATTAATAAATATATATAAAAATAAAATATTTAATATTAATGATTTACCTATAAAATCTCAAACATATACACATTGTTATCGTAAAGAAGCTGGATCATATGGTAAAAAAGTAAGAGGATTAAATAGGGTACATGAATTTGGTAAAGTAGAAATTATAGAGATAGTAGATAAAAATAGATCAAATAAAAGATTTAAATATATGTTAAATCATATAAAAAATTTATTAAAATCTTTGGGATTATTATTTAGAATTAAAATATTATATAGTAAAGATTTACCAAATACTTCATCTATTACATATGATTTCGAAGTTTTTTTATTAGGACAAAAAATATGGTTAGAAGTTAGTTCTTTATCAAATTGTTTAGATTATCAATCTAATAATTTAAATATAAAATATAGATATAATAATAAATTATATTTTTGTCATACTTTAAATGCTAGTAGTCTTTCATTACCTAGAGTATTAGCAGCTATAATAGAATATTATCAGTATAATAAAATAATAAAAATACCTAAAATATTGATACCATATTGTTAATAAATATATATAATAGTATAATGATAATATATTATTTAATTATAATTTATACTGATGGTTCTTCTCATGGTAATCCAGGTCCAGGTGGTATTAGTTTTATATTAATTTATATATCATATAATATTTTTTTAAAAAAAGAATATTCATACTTATTTGAATATAGTACTAATAATAGAATGGAATTATATGCAATAATATTTGCAATAAAAAAAATAAAAATAAAAAATTATTTATATATATATATATATTCTGATTCTAAATATATTATAAATATTATTAATAATAATTATAAAATAAAAAAGAATTTAGATTTATGGAAAGAATTTTTAATAATAAATAAAAGTAAAATAAAATTCAATTGGATAAAAGGTCATAATAATAATTATTATAATGAAATTTGTAATAAATTGGCACAAAGAAGTATAGTAACTAATAAAATAGTATTTAAAGATAATTATTATGAAAATATTAAAAATATTAATATTATAAATATATAAGTTAATATCTTTATCGCATTTCTTTTTTTTTATAAAGATATGAGGAAAGTCTGGACACTAAAGAGTAATACAGCGGATAACATCCGTCCATCGTAAGATGAGGAATAGTACAACAGAAAGTATGTATAATATAATAAATAATTATAGTTTATAGTGAAATCTTGTAAACTCTGTATAGTGAAATGTCATAAATTACCATTATTTATTTACTCGATAGAAAATGGTTGGTAGACAGATAAAGATATATATGGTAACATATATACTAGATAAATGATAAAGTATATAATATATAACAGAATCCGGCTTATATATTAGCTTATATTATTTTTTATATTATTTAATAATATTTTTAATTTTTTATTAGAAATTTTTATTTTTTTTTTAAAATTTAAATCATCTATTTTATTAATTGGTATTAAATGAATATGGACATAATTAATTTCTAAGCCTATAACAGATAATGATATTTTTTTACATTTAATAGTTTTTTTTAATAATTTAGCTATTTTATAAGAAAATTTCATTAATGAAATATATTTTTTTATATTTATATTAAATATATAACCAGTACTTATATTTTTAGGTATAATTAAAGTATGTCCATAATTTACTGGATATTTATCTAATATTGCTATATTATTATTATCTTCATAAATTTTATAAGATTTAATTTTATTTTTTATAATTTTTTTAAATATATTCATTTATTCTATTTTTATAATTTTATATTTTATATTATTAGTTAATGTAACTATATCTCCTATTTTTTTATTAATTAAAGATAAAGATATAGGAGAATCTATAGATATTTTATTATTAAATATATTAGATTCTGTAGATGAAACAATAAAATATTTATTTTTTTTTTTAGTTTTTAAATTTTGAATTGTAACTTTAGAAAAAATTTTTATTTTTTTATTTTTTTTATTTTTTTTAATTATTTTAGAATTCAATATAATATTATTAATTTTATTAATTTTTAATATTAATATTTCAAAAGATTCTTTAGCAGATATATATTCATAATTTTCAGATAAATCACCCTTTTCAATAGCTTTTTTAATTTGATTTAAAATTAATGGTTTATTTTTATTTTCTAAAATAAAAAGTTCTTTTTTTAATTTTTTATAATATTTTTTAGTTATATATTCCATTTATAATATATTTTTTTTTATGACTAATATGAATAATAAAATTTTTTTTTATAAAAAAATAAATAAAAAAAATATTATAAATTTATTAAAAGATAAATTTTCATTAATTATAAATAAAAAATTTAATAAAAATTATATTCTTAATAATAAAAAAGATTATATAAATTTTATAAATAAATTAGAATATAATAAGATAAATTATTTAAAAAATAAATTATTAATAATAATAAAAAAATATTTATTAATAATTACATATAAATATTATAAGAATAAAAAGGGTAAAAATATTAAATTAAAATTAAAGAATATTATTAATAATATTTTAATTTTAAATGATAAATATAAAAATATTTATTATTATAAATTAAGTAATTATACTAATTATTTTAAAATAAATAAGTATTATTATTTTTTAATAAAATTTTTAATATTAAATAAAAATAATTTAAAATTAAAAATTATTTTATCTAGAAAAGATATTTTATTTCTTAAAAATTTATTTAAATTAGAAATTCCAGAAATATCAGAAGGTATTATTAAAATAATAAAAATAGTTAGAATACCTATACCTAATGGTCTTAATAAAATAGTGATATATTCTAATAATAAAAATATTAACCCAATAGGAGCATGTATAGGTATAAAATCTATAAGAATAAATAATATTTTAAATAAATTAGATAATGAAAGAATAGAATTAATTGAATATTCAGATAATATATATATATATATAAAAAATATTTTTTATAATATAGAAATAATTAATATAAAAATTATTAATAATACTTATATATATATAATTTATAATAAAAAAGATATGGGAAAATTAATAGGTAAATATGGATACAATATAAAATTATGTAAATTATTATTAGATAAATATAAATTAATAATTAAATGTCAATAGAAAAAAGTATAAATATATTAGATACTATAAGTATTAATAAATTATCTATAATTTTAAATTTAGAACCAATAAAAATTATAAATATATGTAATTCATTAGGTATTATAGTAACTAGCGATTATATATTAAATAGAGATTTAATAGAATTAATATTAGATGAATTAGGATATAAAGTAAAATTTATTAAAAATAATTTAGATAAAAAAACTATAAATTCAAATATAAAATTTAAAAGATCTCCTATAGTAACTATAATGGGGCATGTAAATCATGGTAAAACTTCTTTATTAGATTATATAAGAAAAACTAATATAAGTTCTAAAGAATATGGTAAAATTACACAACACATATATATATTTAATATAAAAATTAATGAAAGAAAGAGTATTACATTTATAGATACACCAGGTCATGAATCTTTTATTTCTTTAAGAAATAGAGGAATAAAAATTACTGATATAGTTATAATAGTTATATCATCTAATAGTGGTATAATGAAACAAACATTAGAATGTATAAATAATGCTAGATCTTTAAATTTACCTATTATATTTGTATTTACAAAAATAGATAAAAAAGATGCTAATGTACACAAAATTAAAGAAGAATTATCAAATATAAATATATTAGTTAAAGATTGGGGGGGGGAATATCTTACACAAGAAGTATCTATTAAAAATGGATATGGTATAAATAAATTAATAGAAAAAATATTTAAATTATCAAAAAAAATTAATTTAATTACTAATTTAAATTTAAATTGTACTGGTACTATTATAGAATCATCTTTAGATAAAAATAGAGGATATATAGTAAAAATATTAGTTGAAAAAGGTATATTAAAATTAGGTAATTATATAATATCTGGGATATATTATGGTAAAATAAAAAAAATATTTGATAATAATAAAAATGATTTAAATTCAGTATATCCATCAATACCTGCTAATGTAATTGGATTTAATGGAGCTCCATTATCTGGTGATAAATTTGATATTATTAATAATGAAAAGGAAGTTAAATTAATTTCTAATAAAAGAAAAATATTAATAAAAGAAGAAAAAAGTATATATATAAAAAAAAATATTAAAAAAAAAAATACTATTAATATAATAATTAAATGTGATGTAAATGGATCTATAGATGTAATAATTGATGAAATTAATAAACTTTCTATTGAAAATAATATTAATATAAATATAATTAAAAAAGCAGTAGGTAATATAACAAATACAGATATATTACTATCTAATATATCTAATTCTATTATTATAGGTTTTAATGTAAAAATTAATATTAATAAAAAAAATAAGAATAAAAATAATGATAATATACATATATTTAATATTATATATGATATAATAGATTATTTAAAAAAAATTATAATTAATAAAAAAAAAAAAAAAATAAAAATTTTAGGTAAAGCTAAGGTATTAGAAATATTTAATAAAAATAATCAAAAGATTTTTGGATGTATAGTATTAAATGGTAAAATTAATAAAAATAATAAAATAAAAATTTTTAGAGGTATAAATATTATATATGATGGTGAAATATTATCTATTAAAAGATTTAATAAAGATTTAATAGAAATTAAAAAGGGTAATAATTTTGGTATAATTATTAAGTCATTTGACAAAATAAAAATTAACGATATTATAACTTGTTATAGTGTATAAAATATACTAATATAATAATATAATAATAATAATAAAAAATATGTATTATATAAGAAAAATTTCTACAGGATTACAAATTGTTTCATTAATATTTTTTTTAATGACTTATTTAAAATATTAAGATAAATATAATTATAAAAATATTATAAAGATTATTAGAATAACAGAAATATAATATAAAAATTAAGTAAAAATGCCAAATGGTAGAAAGAGAAAAAGAAAAAAAATAGCTACTCATAAAAGAAAAAAAAGAAGAAGAAAAAATAGGCATAAAAAAAATAAATAGTTATTTAATAATAAATGATAAGAAATTTAATTATTCAGAAAGAAAGAAATATCAATAAAATAGCATTATTAGAAAATAATAGATTAACAGAGTATTATAAGATAAAATATAAATCTGTATACCAAGGTAATATATATTTAGCAAAAATAATATATATATATAAGGGTATGAATTCTATATTTTTAGATATAGGATATTATAAATATGGATTTTTAAATTATAGTGATATTGGTAATTATTTCTTATCATTTAGAAAAAAAAAAATTATTTATAATAAAATAAAGGGGGATAATGTAAATAATATTTTTAAAATAGGGCAATATATAATAGTACAAGTTATAAAAGATGTAGTATATAATAAAGGACCTAAATTAACATGTAGTATAAAGATAGTAGGTAAATCTATTATATTATTGCCTTATATAAAATATATATATATATCTAAAAAAAATAATTATAAAATTATAAATAAATTTTTTTTACCAAAATATTTTGGTTTAATTATAAGAACATTATCTTATAATATATCTATTAAGAAAATTAAATTAGAAATATATATATTATTAAAAATATGGTATAAAATTATTAATAAAATAAAAAAAAAAAAAATTATAAAAATATATAGTAATAATAATTTAATAAATAATATATTAAAGAATAATAGAAATAATTATGATTTAATAATTTCTAATAGTTTAAATGTCTGTAAGAAAATAAGTTATTATTTATATTTATTTAATTATAATTTAGTAAATATACTTAAGCATTATAAAAATAAAAAAATATCTATATTTAAAAAATTTAATATAAATAAACAAAAGAAAATTTTATTTGGTAAATATATCTATTTAAAAGATGGTACTAATATAATAATAGAGAAAACAGAGACATTAAATATTATAGATATAAATAGTAATATGTTAAATAAAAATTATGCTATAAAAGTTAATTTATTAGCTATAAAAGAAATAATTAGACAGATAATATTAAGAAATATGGGAGGGTTAATTATAATTGATTTAATAGATATAAAAAATAATAATAAGGAATTAATATATAAATATATTAAAAAAAAAATGAGAATAGATAATGTTAAATACAAAATATTACCTCCAAGTGAATTTAATTTAATACAAATATCTAGAGAAAAAAATTATAATAGTGTAATTAATAATAGTTATAATAATTATAATTATTTAATAGATATTAGAAAATATATTAATAAAATAGAAAAAACTTTAAATTATATTATAAGTAATAAAATTATAATAAATAAAAAAATTTATTTATATGTTAATCCTATTTTATCTTCTTTTTTAAAATATGGTATTTACTCTTATAGATTTAAATGGTATTTAAACTATAAAATATGGATATTAATATATCCTATATATAATTTTAAAATATTTGAATATAAAATAAAGTTTTAATTTTTTAAACGGATGTGGTGAAATAGGTAAACACGCTAGATTTAGGATCTAGTTCTATTTTTAGATTTAAGGGTTCGAATCCCTTCATCCGTATATAATATATTTTTTATAAAATGAAAGATTATTTTTTATTAAAAAATGATACTATTACAGCTATATCTAGTCCATTAGGAATAGGTGCTATTTCTATAATAAGAATATCTGGTAATAAGACATTGGAGATTATAAATAAAATTTTTATTTCTAAAAATAATAAAATATATAATAATAAAATAAATTTTGGTATTATAAAATATAAAAATGATATAATTGATCAAGTTATAGTTCTATTTTTTAAAGCTCCTAATTCATATACAGGTGAAGATATAATAGAAATAAATTGTCATGGATCTATTTATATACAAAATAAAATTATTAGTATAATTATTAAATATGGTGCTAGATTAGCTATAAATGGAGAGTTTACATATAGAGCATATATTAATAAAAAGATTAGTTTACTACAAGCAGAATCTGTATTAGACACAATTAATTCTAATAATAAATTAGAACATAAACAAGCAATAAATAATTTAATTAATAATAAATTATATTATTATTTAAATAAAATAGAAAAAATAATAATTAATTTATTATCTTATATAGAAATTAATTTGGATTTTATAGAAGTTGAATTAGATAATAATAATATTTATAAAAATATATTATTAATAAAAAATAAATTAAAAAAATTAATTAATAGTTTTAAAATTAATAATATAATTAAAAAAGGAGTATATATAACAATAATTGGTCCAGTTAATTCAGGTAAATCTACTTTAATGAATAGGATAATAAATGAAAATAAATCTATAGTATCTAACATTCCTGGTACTACTAGAGATATAGTTGAAGGAATGATTAATATAAATAATTTTAACTTTTATTTTTATGATACAGCTGGTATTAGAAATACTAAATCAAAAATTGAAAAAATAGGTATAAAAAAAACATATAATAGTATAAAAAATACTAATATAATATTTTTTGTTTTTGATTATAAATTATTAAATAAAAAAGAAAAAATTTATAAAATAATTAAAAATAAAAAGAAAATAATTAAGAATAAAACTGTATTATTTATAGCAAATAAAATAGATAAAAATAATTATAATAATTTATATAAAAAATATAAATATTTAAAAATAAATTCAAGAAAATATAGAATAATTTATATATCAGCTAAAAAAAAAATAGGATTAAATAAAATTAAAAGAGAATTAAAAAATATGTTACCTAATAAGATTTTATTAAATAATTATTTAATTAATAATGTAAGACATTATAAAGAATTAAAAATAATTTATAAATATATTAAAAAAGTAGAAATAGATTATAAAAATAATATACAATTAGAATTAATATCTATAGATATAAAAAATTCTCTTCAACATCTATATAAAATAACTGGTAAGTATTATACTAATAATAATATTTTAAATAATATATTTAAAAATTTTTGTATTGGTAAATAAATTTTTTAAAATTTTTTAATCTTTTTATAATTATTTTTTTATTAATTTTATTTAAAATATAAATAATATCTATTAAATTAATACCTACAAGTTCACCAACTATAGATAATCTAATAATTTTTAATAAATTAATATTATTAATATTTTTTATATAATTATTAATATTATTATATTTAATATTTTTTTTTTTAAAAAAAAATATAATATTATTTTTTATAAATTTTATTATATCTTTATAATTAGTATTTATATATTTAATTATATCTTTTGGTATATTATATTTTATAGGATTTATAAAAAAATAAAAAGATACATTCCATATATCATTTATAAGAGATATTCTATTTTTAGTTAAATTTATAATTTTGTAAATTATTTTCTTTTTAATATTATTATTATTTTTTTTTTTTAAAAATAAATACAATTTATAATTAATATTTTTACTATTTCCATATAGTATATAATTACGATTAATTGAACAAAATAATTTATAATTAATTTTTATATCTGATTTATTAATTTTTTTTAAAGAAAATAATTTAATTATTTTTTTTAAATTTAATATTTTATATTCACTTAAGTCTGATCTACCTAATAAAGCTAGTATATATATAAAAACATTTCTAAAAAATCCATTAGATTTATAACTATTATTTGTAACTAAATTTTTATAATTTATAGGATAAATAGGAAGATTATTATAATTAAATCTTTTACTTATTTTACCTTTATTATTTAATAATAATGGTAGATGTATAAATTTAGGAATAGTCCAATTAAAATATTTATATAATATAATATAAATTGGAGTAGTAGATAACCATTCTTTTCCTCTTATTATATGAGTTATTTTCATAAGATGATCGTCTACTGCACTAGCTAAATGATATGTAGGTTTATTATTAGATCTATAAATTATTTTATCATCTATCTCTTTAGTATTAATTTCTATATTTCCAAATACTTCATCTTTGTAAATAATATTTATATTACTGGGTATTACTAATCTAATTACAAATTTTTTATTTTTTATATATTTTTTTATATATTTATTATTTTTATTTAAAGAATTATTTAATTTATGTCTTGTTAAAAAATTATATATAAAATTTTTATTCTTTCTATATTCGTTTAATTCTTTTTTAGTTTCAAATGCGTAATAAGCATATTTATTTTTTATTAAATAATTTAAATAACGTTTATATATATCATATCTTTTAGATTGTATATATTTTCTATTTTTATTTATATTATAACCTTTATTATATTTAATTTTACACCATTTTAATGCTTTCAAAATATATTTAATATATTCTTTTCTATTTCTTTTTATATCTGTATCATCTATACGTAAATAGAAATCACCATTATATTTTTTAGCATATATATAATTATAAAATGCAGTTCTTAATCCTCCTATATGTAGTGGACCAGTAGGACTTGGAGCAAAACGTACTCTAATTTTTTTTTTCATAAATATTATATTTATATTATTTTTATAGGCACCATGGCCGAGTGGTTAGGCTAAGGTCTGCAAAACCTTATACAGTAGTTCGAATCTACTTGGTGTCTTTATATTTATAAATTTTTTTTAAAATTTTATTATTTCTCCATTTTAATATCTTATTATGATTACCAGATAATAATATTTTAGGAACTTTCATATTTTTATATTTATATGGTCTAGTATATAATGGATGATCATAATAATATTTATTAAAAGAATCACTATATGTAGATTTTATATTACCTAATATACCTGGCAATAATCTAATTATTGAATCTATAACAATTAAAGTAGATAAATCTCCATTAGATATTATATATTTACCTATAGAATATTCATTAGTTATAAGATTATCTCTTATCCTTTGATCTATACCTTTAAAATATCCTGATAAAAATAATATATGATTAGTTTTAGAAAGTTTTTTTGCAATATTTTGATTATATAAAGTAGAATCTGGTGTTAAATATATTATATTATTATAATTATTATTTTTTTTTAATGTATTAATACAATTATAAATAGGTTCTAATTTTAAAACCATACCATATCCACCTCCATATTGATAATCATCTACATATACTTTATTTCCTTTTTTTATACCATAGTTTCTTAAATTAACTATGTTAATTTTTAAATTATTTTTTAATAATGCTTTATTAATTATAGGTAATGTTTTTATTATATTAATCCAAAAATTTGGTAATAAAGTAATTATATCAATATTCATAGGAAAATAATAAAAAATAGCGGGGACAGGATTTGAACCTGTGACCTTCGGGTTATGAGCCCGACGAGCTACCATACTGCTCTACCCCGCAGTATTATATATAATATATATAAAACTTTATAAAAATAAAATTAATATATTATTATATCTATTATATACCCTATAAAATTACGTATATTAATTACAGTTTTGTTAGAAAATATTAAATATTGTCCTTTTATACCTATTAATTTACTAAATATTATATTATTTTTTTTTCTATTAAATAATATTATTTTTCTTATATTTTTTAATATAGGATATTTAAATTTATATATTTTATTATTAATATTTAAATATTTACTATATATTATAAAATTTTTAAATATATAATTATATAATTTATTTTTTATAAATAATAAATTATTAGTTTTTATATTATTTATTATTAACATTTTTCTATAATTTGTTCTATCTGATAAAAATTTTTTAGATATATTTTCTATTATACCTGCAATATATCTATTTGGAGTTATTGCTAATATAATAGATAATATTGCTCCTTGATCCATTAATCTATCTAAATAATTATTTTTTATAGTTATACCTATTTTAAAATTACTAGTATAAGATATATAGACTATATGATCTTGTAATTCTATTTTTTTTTCTTTAATTAAATTTTTATTTTCTATATTTAAATGAGATGTACATCTAATAGGATGATATATTCCTATATAAAAATTTTTATAAAAACATGATTTACAAAATCCATTTTTAAAAATTGGTATTTTTTTTTTACATGATAAACATATTGTAAAATGTAATATTATTTTAATATTTTTTTTTAATAATATATTTAAATTTATTTTTTTATTATAATTATATATTAAATAATATAATAAAATTTTTTTTTTATAATTAATAATTTATTAGTTATTAAAATTTTTTTTTTAATTTTCATAATTTTTATCTCCTCAAGCTGGATTCGAACCAGCTACCTTCTGATTAACAGTCAGATGCTCTACCAGATGAGCTATTGAGGAATTATATAATTAGTTAATAAAAATATATATAAATATATATAATAATAAAAGAAATAATATGAAAAAAATAGAGTTATTATCACCAGCTGGTAATTATGATAGTTTATATGCAGCCATAAATTCTGGAGCTGATTCAATTTATTTTGGTGTAGAACAATTAAATATGAGAGCATTGAGTAGTAATTTTTTAATTAAAGATATTAAAAAAATATCTAATATATGTAATAGATTTAATATTAAAAAATATATTACATTAAATACTATTATATATGATAATGATATATTGTTAGTAAAAAAAATTTTAAATTATTCTAAATTATATAATATAGATGGAGTTATAGCTATGGATAATTTTGTTATAAGATATGCTAATAAATTAAAAATACCTGTACATATATCTACTCAATTAAATATAACTAATTTAGAAACATTAAAATTTTATAGTAAATATTCTGATATAATAGTATTAAGTAGAGAATTAAATTTAAATCAAATTAAATTTATATGTGATTCTATAAAAAAAAATAAAATTAAAGGACGGTTTAATAAATTAATTAAAATAGAAATGTTTGCACATGGTTCATTATGTATGGCTATATCAGGTAAATGTTATTTAAGTTTACATTCAGATAATTCATCAGCCAATAGGGGAGCTTGTAAACAAAATTGTAGAAGAGAATATACAGTAAAAGATTACAATAATAATAGTTATAAAATAGAAAATAAATATATTATGTCTTCTAAAGATCTTTCTACTATAAATTTTTTAGATAAAATTATAAATACAGGTATTAGTATATTAAAAATAGAGGGAAGAGGTAAATCACCAGAATATGTTAGTGTAGTAACTAAATGTTATAAAGAAGCTATAGAATCGATATATAATAATAATTATACTTATAATAAAATAAAAAAATGGGAAAAAGAAATAAAAAAAGTATATAATAGAGGATTTTGGTCAGGTTATTATTTAGGTAAAAATATAGGAGAATGGACTAATAAAAGTGGTTCTAGTTCATTATATAAAAAAATTTATATAGGTATAGTTAAAAATTATTTAGATAAAAAATCTATAATGATAGTATTAATAAATTCATATGATATAAAAATTAATGATTATATATATATAATAGGTAATAAAATAGGAGTAAAAATTATGAAAATAAAAGAATTATATAATGAAAAAAAAAATAAAGTAAATATTATTAAGAATGGTAATATATGTACTATAAAAACTAATTTTAGAGTATATAAATATAATAAAATATATAAAGTTATAAAAAATTAATATGTTATCGATTATATATAATAGAAAAAAATGTATAGGATGTAGCAATTGTGTTTTAGTTAATCCATTATATTTTATAATGTCTAAATTAGATGGTAAATCTATATTATTAAATTCTATTAATAAAAATGGTATTTATACATTAAAATTAATAAATAATATAAATTATAAATATATAATAAAATCTGTTAAAGTATGTCCTGTAAAAATAATAAAAATAATAAAATATTAATATTTTTTTTTAAAATAAAATATTTTTATAAAATTATTAATTTTACAATAATTAAAAAATCCAATTCTTAAAAATTGATAATTATTATTTAATTTTAAATTATTATATAAATATTTATCTATTATAATTTTCTTTTTATTTAAACTATTACAATTAAATAATTTATTATTATTTATATATATATATTTATAGTCATTTATATACATATTTTTTTTATTTATTGATGATACCCATTGTATAGTACTTTTTATTTTATTTGTATTTATATATTTATATATATTGCAATATATTATTTTTTTACCATATTTATTAATTTTTATTTTATAAGCTTTTATAGGATAATAATATTTTAATCTAACATAGTTTTTAAAAGATAATCTAAAAAAATTACTATTATGTTTAATACAAAAATCTTCCTCTTCTATATAAATTTTTTTACTTATAAGTATTTTATATGAATTATTAATATATATATATTTTTTTTTATAAAAATTTTTTAGAATTATCATTATAGGTTTTCTTACTCCCATAATTATTTTAGTTTTATTAATAATTTTATTTTTTATATAATTATTAAATTCATCTATAGTTATGTTTGTATTTCTTTTAGTAAATCCATTTTTTTTTATAAAATCTATTAAATTTTTAGGATTATAACCTTTATATATTAATGAATTTAATGTCATTAATCTAGGATCTTTATAATTTTTTATAATTTTTTTTTTTTTTAATATATTTAAATATCTTTTGCTAGTTATAGTGTTACTAATATTAAGTCTAGAAAATTCTATTTGTTTAGGTTTATAAATATTATATTTTTTATTATATATATTGTTTATAAACCAATTATATAATGGTTTATGATTTTGGAATTCTATAGAACATAATGAATGAGATATTTTTTCTATATAATCAGATTGTCCATGTGCCCAATCATAAGTAGGATAAATACACCATTTATAATTTGTTCTATAATGTTTTTTTTTTATTATTCTATACATAATAGGATCTTTAATATGATAATTTGGTAAATTATTTATAGTTTTAGCCCTTAAAACAAAATCATTATTATTATATCGTCCTATTTTCATATTATTAAAAATAAATAATATTTTATCTATATCATATATTTTTTTTTTATTAATAGATTCTATATACGCTTTATTATTAATTATCATATTTACAGCCATTTTATATAAAATATCAAAATAATTTGAAGTATAGGTAATTTTATTATATTTAAATCCTAACCATTTAATATTATTAATAATATTATTTACAAAATAAATATTTTCATTTTTAGGGTTAGTATCATCAAATCTTAAATATATTTTAGTTTTAAAATATTTTGCTAAATAAAAATTTATATATATAGCTTTAAGGTGACCAATATGTAATACACCATTAGGTTCAGGAGCAAATCTAAATTTTAATTTATAAACTGGAAAACCTTTATTTATATCATTAATAATTTCTTTTATTATAAAATTATTCATTATTTATAAATTTAATGATTAATAAAAAAAAATCTTTTTTACCTTTTTTTAAAAATAAATATTTATTATATAATAAATTATTAATATTTATAATATTATTATTTAACTTTTTACAATTTATATATATAATTCCGTTGTTTTTTATATAATTATTATATTCTCTATTTGATTTAAATATAATATTTTTATATTTAATAATATTATACATAGTTATATTATCAGTTTTTTTTATATTTATTTTTATTTTATTTATATATTTTTTTATTAAATAGAAATTATTAATAATTTTATTAAAATTATTTTTATATAATATATTCATTACTAATTTTATTTCTTTATATGTTTTTATATTATAAATCCATTTAATAAAAAATTTTAATAAAGATTTTTGTATTATTTTTTTTTTTTTATTAAAATTATGTTTATATATAATTTTTTTAATTTTTATTTTTTTTACAAATGAAAAATATTTTAAATATTCTATAGATCTATTATCTGATAAATTAATAAAATATTTATACATATCATATATAGAAGTTTTTTTTTTAGATATCCATATATTATTAATATTTTTTTTACTTTTACTAAATTTTTCACCCTTATTATTTAATAATAATGGATATGTAAATCCGTATGTTTTTACTTTTTTTATTTTTTTTATTAATTTTATACCAGTTAAAATATTATACCATTGATCTGATCCTCCTATTTGTAAATTACAATTATATTTTTTATTTAAAAATAAATAATCGTATCCCTGTAATAAATGATATATAAAATCTGTAAATTTAATAGATTCATTATTATTTATCATATTATTTATTTTTTTTATTTTTAATAAACTATTAATAGAGTTTATATAAAATATTTTTTTTATAAATGGTATAAATAAAATTTTTTTATACCAATTTATATTATTTATAAATAATATATTTTTATTTATAGATAATTTTAATATTTGTTTTTTTAATTTATTTATATTGTTATTTATAATTTTATTATTATATTTTTTTTTAATTAATGTAGTAGCTTTACCAAATAATATAATAGAATTTTTATATCCTAATTTATATAACCTATTTATAATTGATATACCTAATAAATGACCTAAATGTAAACTACTATAAGTAGGATCTATACCGAAGTAAAAACTATTATTTTTTTTATTAAAAAATAAAATTAAATTTTTAGTTTTATTATATAATAAATTTCTAAATTTTAATTCTTTTATTAAATTTTTCATATATTAATTAAAACTATGTTAATATATTTAAAAATAAATATATTAAATAAAAAACAATGAATATATATAAAATATTTAAATCTAATAATATTATTTTAGGTATAGAAACATCATTTAATGATACTGCTTGTGCAATTTTAAAAGGTAATAAAGTATTATCTAATATTATATATGTACAAAATCATAATAAATTTTGTGGTGTTAAACCAAATATAGCTTATGATCTACACTTAAATAATATATATAATATAGTTAATAAAGCAATTAAAAAATCAAATATAAATATATATGATATAAATGCTATATCTTATACTATAGGACCTGGATTAATAGGATCTTTAATGATAGGTGAAAATTTTTCTAAATCTTTATCATTATCATTAAAAATACCTATAATAGATGTAAATCATATACATGCTCATTTATTTTCTATATATATATATAATGAATATAATAAATATCCTAAATTTCCTTATATATGTATAAGTATTAGTGGTGGGCATAGTAAAATATTTATAATTAAAAATTTTTTTAATATAGTAGAAGTAGGAAAAACTTTAGATGAAAGCTTAGGTAGAGTTTATGATAAGATAGCCGTATTATTAAAATATAATTATATTAATGGACCTAATATTATAGAAAAAAAATCTAAATTAGGTAAATTTAACTATAAATTACCTATACCTAAAATTAATGGGTTTAACTTTAGTTTTAGTGGATTATTAACAAAAATTAAAAATATAATATTAAAAAATAAGTATAATGAAAATAATTTATGTCGTTCATTTCAAGAAACAATATATATAATATTAAAAAATAAAATTAAATATTCTATAAAAAAATTAAAAATTAGAAATATAGTAATTACTGGAGGAGTATTCTCTAATAATTTTTTAAAAAAAAAATTAAAAAAAAATTCAATAAAAAATAATTATAATTTATTTTACAATAAAAATAAAAATTTATTAAAAGATAATGGTGCTATGATTGCTTTAATAGGACAAATAAAATATTATTATAAATTATATAATAAATATAATCATATTAGTAATAGTAAATTAGATATAAATAAATTATAATTTATATTTTTTATAAAATTTTTCTACTCTTCCTGTATTTTTAATATTTTTTTTATTTCCTATATAAAATTGATGAGAATATTTAGATATATCTGTTTTATATATAGGGTATATTTTATTATTATATTTTATTTTATATTTTGTATATACTGTAGATTTAGTAATAAAGAATTTATTATTATTAATATCTTTAAAAATTATTAATCTATATTTATTTTTCATATAATTTAATATTATTATTATTTATATTATATTACTAATAATAAATCACCATATATATTAAATTTATAATTATTATTTATTGCTTCATTATATATATAATTAATATATTTACCACATAAATTATATAGGACCATAAAATTATTAGTATTAGGATTATTAAAATATGTTAATAATGAATTTATTTTTTTATATTTATATAGATAATCTATATTATTATTTAAATATCCATTGTATTCAATAATATTATATTTTATAGATATTAAATTTTCTATAGCTTTTAAAGTATTAATACCTATACAACAAATATTATTAAATTTTTTATTTTTTATTTTTTTTAACTCTTTATTTAAAATTATTAATTTTTCATTATTGAAAGGTTTTTTTTTAAATTTTTTATTATATGTTTTATTTAGTTGATTATAACTTAAATGATAAGTAATTTTAAAAATATTTACATTTTTTAATTTTAATTTTAACAAAATATTTTTATCTATATATGCTCCAGAAGTAGGAAATATAATAGAACCAATTTTTTTTGAATATGAATTCTCATAATATTTATTTGATATATCATAATGTTTTTTAGTAAATGTATGTAATAAAAATTTACCAGATGGGAAAAATTTTTTTTTAAATAAAAAATTATTACGTTCATATAAAAATTTTAATATTCTACCTTTAGATGTTGTATTATTTAATACTTCTGATGTAATAATATCATTTTTATTAATTTTAAAAAATAATTTATTACCTATTCTAACTTTTCTAGCAGGATTAACTAATACATCCCATATATTTTCTTTACTATTTATTTCTTTTTTTAAATATATATCTATATATGATTTAATGTTATTTTTTATTTTATATGCTTTATATTTTATTGGATAAGCTTTACTATCATTAATAATTATAAGATCATTTTTATTAAAATATTTATCTAAATTTATTATTTTATCATGTATTATTTCTTTATTTTTTTTATTAAATATCATTAGTTTAGGAATATCATATATTTGAGGATATCTTGTTATTATTCTGTTTTTAAAATTATTTATATTAATATTTATATTATGTATTGTATCTAATTTATACATATTAATATTTTTTTTATTATTATTATAATATAATTATAAATTTGTATATTATAATATATATATATATTATATTTATAAATATATATTTTATAATATATATAATTTAGTTATTTTAAAAATAAAAATTTATGTCATTACTTTGAGTTAATTATATGGATTAAATTGTTATAAAAATATTAAAATTTTTATTTTTTTATAAGAGTTTGATCCTGGCTCAGGATGAACGCTAGCGGCAAGCCTTACACATGCAAGTCGAGGGAAATTATATTTATCAATTTATTGATATATATAAAAACCGGCGAACGGGTGAGTAATACTTATGTAATTTACCTCTTGTTAAAGGATAGCCTAAATAACTTTAGATTAATACTTTATAATATTATAGATTATTAGGATTTATAATAAAAGATATTTATCGACAAGAGATAAGCATTTGTCTGATTAGCTAGTTGGTAAGATAATAGCTTACCAAGGCATTGATCAGTAGGGGGCCTTAGTGGGTGTACCCCCACATTGGTACTGAGATACGGACCAAACTCCTACGGGAGGCAGCAGTGAGGAATATTGGTCAATGGAGGAAACTCTGAACCAGCTATGCCGCGTGTAGGAATACGGCCTATGGGTTGTAAACTACTTTTGTATAAGAATAAAAAATCTTTTAAAGATATATTGAATGTATTATACGAATAAGTATCGGCAAACTCCGTGCCAGCAGCCGCGGTAATACGGAGGATACAAGCGTTATCCGGAATTATTGGGTTTAAAGGGTGCGTAGGTGGATGTTTAAGTCAAATATGAAATTTTATAACTTAATTATAAAAGTGTATTTGATACTATTCATCTTGAATATAAATGGAGTAATTGGAATATGTGGTGTAGCGGTAAAATGCTTAGATATCACATGGAACACCGAAAGCGTAGGCAGATTACTAATTTATTATTGACACTGAGGCACGAAAGCGTGGGGAGCAAACAGGATTAGATACCCTGGTAGTCCACGCTGTAAACGATGATTACTAATAGTTGGATTTTAAATAATTCAGTTATTAAGCGAAAGTGATAAGTAATCCACCTGGGGAGTACGATCGCAAGATTGAAACTCAAAGGAATTGACGGGGACCCGCACAAGCGGTGGAGCATGTGGTTTAATTCGATAATACGCGAGGAATCTTACCAAGGTTTAAATGTATTATGAATAATTTAGAAATAAATTAGTCTACGGACATAATACAAGGTGCTGCATGGTTGTCGTCAGCTCGTGCTGTGAAGTGTTAGGTTAAGTCCTTTAACGAGCGCAACCCTTATTATTTGTTACTAACAAGTAATGTTGAGAAAACTAATAATACTGCTTATGTAAATAAGAGGAAGGAGAGGATGACGTCAAATCATCATGGCTCTTACATCTTGGGCTACACACGTGCTACAATGGTTGATACAATAAGTTGCAAATAGGTAACTATAAGCCAATCTTAAAAATCAATCTCAGTTCGGATTGAAGTCTGTAACTCGACTTTATGAAGTTGGAATCGCTAGTAATCGCGCATCAGCAATGGCGCGGTGAATACGTACTCGGGTCTTGTACACACCGCCCGTCAAGCCATGGAAATTAATTAAACTTAAAGTTAATACAAATTAGTATTAATGAGAGTAGAATTGATAACTAGGGCTAAGTCGTAACAAGGTAGCCGTATCGGAAGATGTGGCTGGAATATCTCTGTTTTTAGAGTATAAAATATATACCATATAATTATACATATAATGACATTAATATTTTTTTTTAAAATTATTCATTTTTAAATAGTCTTGTAGCTCATATGGTAAGAGCACTACACTGATAATGTAGAGGTACGTGGTTCAATTCCACGCAAGACTATTAAAAATGAGCATGTAAAAGGGGAATTAGCTTAATTGGTAGAGCATCTGTTTTGCATGCAGAAGGTTAACGGTTCAATTCCGTTATTCTCCATTTTTTTTTATAAACTTAATAAATTAATAAGTTTATATATTTTAGATATTTGAAAATTTTATAATAAGTAATTTTATGATTCTCTTTTAAATATTATTTTTATAAATAATATTTAAATAAATTAATAAAGGTGTAAGTAATAATAAAGAGCATATAATGGATGCCTAGGATTTGAGAGGCGATGAAGGACGTAATATAACACGATATGCTGTGGTGATAATAAATATGATCCACAGATTTCCGAATGGGTAAACCTGTTATATAGGAGATATAACATTATTTTAATTTTTATTAAAATAAAGCATACTTAGGGAACTGAAACATCTTAGTACCTAAAGGAAAATAAAACAATTAAGTGATTTCGTAAGTAGTGGCGAGCGAAAGCGAAATAGTCTAAACTATATTTGTATTTTATATACTTTTATAGGGTTATAGGGTTATATATTATAGAAATAATTATAATATTAGAAATATTTGGAAAAATATACCATAGATGGTGATAGTCCAGTATATTAAATTATTAATTATTTCTTTTATAATACCTAAGTAGAACGAGACACGAGAAATCTTGTTTGAATTTGCCAGGACCATCTGGTAAGACTAAATACTACTCAAATACCGATAGTGAACTAGTACCGTGAGGGAAAGGTGAAAAGAATTTCTGTTAGAAATGTGAAAAAGAACCTGAAATTATATGCTTACAATCAGTTGGAGCTTTTATATTTTAATTAATATATAAAGTGACAGCATGCCTTTTGCATAATGAACCTACGAGTTAATTTCTCTGGCAAGGTTAAGTAATTAAAATTATGGAGCCGTAGCGAAAGCGAGTTTTAAAAGAGCGTTAGTCAGTGGAATTAGACGCGAAACCGAGTGATCTATCCATGAGCAAGTTGAAGCTATGGTAAAACATAGTGGAGGACTGAACTGGTAGATGTTGAAAAATCTTCGGATGACTTATGGATTGGAGTGAAAGGCTAATCAAACTCGGAGATAGCTCGTACTCCTCGAAATGCATTTAGGTGCAGCGTTATGTAAAAATATTATATAGGTAGAGCTACTAATTTGATAAGGGGGTGTTATAGCCTACCGAATCTTAATAAACTCCGAATTATATAATATATTTCATAGCAGTGAGAATGTGGGTGCTAAGATCCATGTTCAAGAGGGAAACAGCCCAGATCATCAGATAAGGTCCCTAAATATATACTAAGTTGTATTAACGAAGTTTAATATCATAAACAGCTAGAATGTAAGCTTGGAAGCAGCTATCATTTAAAGAGTGCGTAACAGCTCACTAGTCTAGATATTAAGCGCGGATAATAATCGGGCATAAGTATATTACCGAATCTATGAGTATATATATATATTATATATACGGTAGAGGAGCATTGTATTTTCATAGAAGTAGTATTGTGAGATATTATGGAGAGAATACAAAAGAAAATGTAGGTATAAGTAACGATAATATAGGTGAAAAACCTATACACCGAAAAACTAAGGTTTCCTCAGCCATGTTAATCAACTGAGGGTTAGTCGATATCTAAGATAAAGCTGAAAAGCGTAGTCGATGGACAATCGGTTAATATTCCGATACTTGTTAATTATTTGATGGGATAACGAAGTGGTGACACTATTGCGTAATAATGGATTGTTACGTTAAAATATAAAGGTATATAAATATAGTTAAATGCGTATTTATGCCAAAATATTATAGTACTATGTAAATAGATAATATAGGTAATAGCTTCCTAGAAAAGTCTCTAAATTATATAATTAACAAAACGTACTAAAACCGACACAGGTAGTTGAGGAGAGAATCCTAAGGTGCTCGAGTGATTCACAGCTAAGGAACTAGGCAAAATAAACTTGTAACTTCGGGATAAAAGTTACCAAATATATAATTTGGTCTCAGTAAAAAGATTCAGGCGACTGTTTATCAAAAACACAGGACTCTGCTAAAATCGTAAGATGATGTATAGGGTCTGACACCTGCCCGGTGCTGGAAGGTTAAATTAGATTGTTAATATAATTTATTATATGAAGCTTTCGAAATAAGCCCCAGTAAACGGCGGCCGTAACTATAACGGTCCTAAGGTAGCGAAATTCCTTGTCGGGTAAGTTCCGACCTGCACGAATGGTGTAACGATCTGAATACTGTCTCTGCTGTGAGCTCGGTGAAATTGTAATATCGGTGAAGATACCGATTACTCGCAATGGGACGAAAAGACCCTGTGAACCTTTACTATAACTTCGTATTGATTTTTAATAAAAAATGTGTAGAATAGGTGGGAGACTATGAAGCATTATCGTCAGGTAATGTGGAGTCAATAGTGAAATACCACCCTTTATTTATTAAATATCTAACTATTTTTTTTAAAAAAAAATAGGACAATGCGTGGTGGGTAGTTTGACTGGGGTGGTCGCCTCCTAAAAAGTAACGGAGGCTTCCTAAGGTGCTTTCAACACGTATGGCAATCGTGTGTAGAGTATAATGGCATATAAGCGCTTAACTGTGAGACCGACAGGTCAAGCAGATACGAAAGTAGGGCATAGTGATCCGGTGGTTTCTGTATGGAAAGGCCATCGCTCAAAGGATAAAAGGTACTCCGGGGATAACAGGCTAGTCTCCCCCAAGAGCTCATATCGACGGGGAGGTTCGGCACCTCGATGTCGGCTCGTCACATCCTGGGGCTGTAGAAGGTCCCAAGGGTTGGGCTGTTCGCCCATTAAAGTGGCACGCGAGCTGGGTTCAGAACGTCGTGAGACAGTTCGGTCTCTATCTATTGCGAGCGTAAGAAATTTGAAGTGGTCCTAATTCTAGTACGAGAGGACCGAATTGGACGAGCCTATGGTGCATCAGTTGTATCACCAGATGCATAGCTGAGTAGCTAAGCTCGTAAAAGAGAAGCGCTGAAAGCATATAAAGTGCGAAACTTACCACAAGATTAAATTTCTTTTAAGGATAGTTGTAGATTACAACATATATAGGCTATAAGTGTACAAATAGTAATATTTTTAGCTAAGTAGTACTAATTATCCGTATTTACTAAGTTTTATTAATTATCATAAAATTATTTATTATTAAATTTTTTATAAAATTATAAAAAAAAAGATTAAATAGGTTGTTTATAGGAATAATAATCACCTCTTACCATACCGAACAGAGAAGTTAAAATTATTCACGCTGATGGTACTAATTTATAAATTGGAAGAGTAAGTACAGCCCATTTAATCTTTTTTTATAATTCAATATCTTTTTTTACTTCTATAAATTTATCTATTTTAATTTTATTTTTAAGTGAAATTTTTTTTAATATGAAATAATATATACCATATGTTGAATATATATATATAATTTTATCTTTATTTAAATATTTAATTTTATTTTTTTTTAAATATAATAACATTAATTTTATATTTTTATTTATACTAATAAAATAAAATATTTCTTCTTCTTTTAATTTATTTTTAATTAAAATAATTTTATCTTGATTTTTTTTTTTAAAAATAATTTTATATACTGTAGATACTAGTTTAAATAAAAATGGTTGTTTATTATTTAATATTTTATATCTATATATTAAACATCTTCTTATTATTTTTCTTAATACATATCCATATTTATTATTATTAGGATAAATTTTATTATACATTATATAACAAATAGATCTAATATGATCAGATAAAATTTTTATTAATATATCATGTTTTTTATTTTTATTATATTTTATTTTTAATATTTTTTCTATTTTTTTTATTATTGGTATAAATATATCTATATCATAAGTAGATTTTTTATTTTGAAGTATCATAGCTAATCTTTCTAACCCCATTCCAGTATCAATATAGTTATTAGATAATAAATTTTTATTTAATACAATTTTATTTTTTATTACTAAATATTTTATATTAACTATATTCCATAATTCTATTAAATTTTTATTATTAAAATTTATTTTTTTATATTTTTTTTTATTTATATTAATATATATTTCTGTACAAGGACCACATAAATTAAAATTATCTATTTTCCAAAAATTATTTTTTATATTCCTAAAAAAAATTCTTTTTTTATTAATAAATTTTTTCCAATATTTATAACTCTTATAATCTTTTTTTAATAGTTTTTTTTTATCACCTTTAAAAATAGTTATATATATATATTTAGGAGAAATTTTAAATATTTTAGTTATTAATATCCAAGAATATTGTATTGCTTTTTTAATACTATATTTACCTATAGACCAATTACCTAACATTTCAAAATAAGTATGATGATAATTATCTATACCTACAGATTTTATATCATTAATTCTAATACATTTTTGTATATTGGCGATTTTATTATATTTTATTTTTTTATTATTTAAAAATAAATCTTTAAATATATTTATACCAGAATTAATAAATAATAATTTGCTATTATCTTTATTAATAATTCTAGAAGAATTTAGTATTTTATGATTGTTTTTTTTAAAAAAATATATAAACTTTTTTTTTATTTTATTATATTTCATATTTTTATATAATTATTGAATTTAAGATGAACTATAAAATAATAAATTATATAAAAACTATAAAAAAAAATATTAATACTTTATTACTATATAATTATATAAATAGTAATAATATAATATATCCATATATATATGAACATAACAATATAAATTATTCACAAATGGATATATTTTCTAAATTAATGATGAATAGAATAATTTTTATTGGTAGTGAAATTACAAGTGATATGTCTAATATAATACAATCTCAATTATTATTTTTAGATTCTGTTAATAATGATAATATAAAAATTTATATAAATTCTCCAGGTGGTGATATATATTCTGGATTAGGTATATATGACACTATGCAATTAATAAATTCTAAAATATCTACTACTTGTATAGGTTTAGCAGCTTCTATGGCTGCTATATTATTATGTTCTGGATATAAAGGTAAAAGATATAGTCTAAAACATTCTAGAATTATGATACATCAACCAATAAGTAACCATATAAATGGACAAGAATCTGATATAGATATAAAAGCAAAAGAAATAAAAAAATTAAAAAATGAATTATATAAAATTATTTCTTATCATACTAAAAAAAATATAAAAAAAATTATTAAAGATGCTGATAGAGATTATTGGATGACTTCTAAAGAAGCATTGAAATATGGTATGATAGATAGAATTTTATATAAAAAAAAATAAAAAAATAAATAATAAAATTAAATGTATAATAAATTAATAAATCCTAGGAATATAAAAAAAATATTAGATGAATATATAGTAGGTCAAAATAAAACTAAAAGAATTTTATCAGTTACTATATATAATCATTATAAAAAAATTTATTATAATAATATTTTAAATAATAAAAATATAGATATAGAAAAAACAAATATATTAATGATAGGTGATACAGGAACCGGTAAAACTTTATTTGCAAAAACTATATCTAAAATATTAGAATTACCTTTTGTTACAGTAGATGCTACAGTATTCACAGAATCAGGATATGTTGGAGAGGATGTAGAAAGTATATTAACTAGATTATTACAAGTAGCTAATTATGATATTAAATTAGCAGAAATAGGTATAATATATATAGATGAATTTGATAAATTATCTAGAAAAAGTAAAAATCCTTCTATTACTAGAGATGTATCAGGAGAAGGTGTACAACAAGCTTTATTAAAATTATTTGAAGATAATTATATATATATATCACCTAATGTAGGTAGAAAACATCCTGAAGAAAATATGATACAAATAAATACTAAAAATATTTTATTTATAGTGGGAGGTACTTTTGAGGGAATAGAACAAATTATAAAAAATAGATTAAAAAAAAATCAAATAGGTTTTAATAAAATAATAAATATAAAAAATAAAAATAATATATTAAAAAAATTAATTATTAAAGATTTACAAAAATTTGGAATTATTCCAGAGATAATAGGAAGATTACCTGTAATAACATGTTTAGATAAATTAACTATAAATGATTATAAAAATATATTAATTAAACCTAAAAATTCATTATTAAAACAATATAAAGAATTATTAAAATTAGATAATATTTATATTATAATAAAAAGATCATTTATAAAAATAATAGTTAAAGAAACTGTAAAATTAAATATAGGAGCAAGAGGTTTAAAAAATATATGTGAATCTTTTTTTATTAATATTTCTTATTATTATATAAAAGAAAATAAAAAAAAGAAGTATATAGTAGTAAATAAGAGAAAATATTATAAAATAATAAAAAAAAATAAATGAATAATAAAATAAAAAAAATTATTAATAATATAAAAAATAAATATGGTAAAGAATCTATTATGTTAATGGGGAATAATAAAATAAATAATAAAATTAAGGTATTTAATACAGGATCTATAGCATTAGACATTGCATTAGGTATTATGGGATATCCTAAGGGTAGAATAATAGAAATATATGGTCCTGAATCATCAGGTAAAACAACATTAGCTCTACATGCTATATGTGAAGTACAAAAGAAAAATGGTATATGTGTATTTATAGATGCTGAACATAGTTTTGATATAAATTATGCTAAAAATTTAAAAATAGATTTAAATAATTTAATTTTAGTACAACCTGATTATGGAGAACAAGCATTAGAAATAGTGGATAGTTTAATAAAAACTAAAATTATAGATTTAATAGTAATAGACTCTGTAGCTGCTTTAATACCTAAAAATGAATTAGAAGGAGAAGTAGGAGATAATAGAATAGGTTTACATGCTAGATTAATGTCTCAAGCTTTAAGGAAATTTATAGGTATAATAAATAAAACCAAAAGTACTGTTATATTTATTAATCAAATAAGAGAAAAAATAGGTGTTTTTTTTGGTAATTCCGAAGTTACTACTGGAGGTAATGCATTAAAATTCTATTCTACTATAAGATTAGATATTAGAAGAATAGGTTACATAAAAAATAAAAATAATAAAATATTAGGTAATAATGTAAGAGTAAAAATAGTTAAAAATAAATTGTATCCTCCATATAGAATAGCAGAATTTGATATTATATATGGTAAAGGTATATGCAAATATAGAGAAATTTTAAATATAGCATTAAAGAAAGGTATAATAAAAATTAATGGTTCTTGGATAAATTTTAAAAAAAAAAATATTATAAAAGGTAAAGATAATTTTATAAAATTATTAAAATATAATAATAAATTATTTTTTAAAATAAAAAAAAAATTAATAACTTAATTTTTTTTTTTGTCTTAGTATTTCAAATAATATAATAGAAACAGATATACTTACATTAAGAGAATTAATTTTACCATACGTAGGTATATTAATATTCTTAAATATATATTTATTCCATCTTGTAGATATACCATAATTTTCATTACCAAATATTATAGCTATATTATTATAATTACAAAAATTTATTTTATATAAAGAAAAACTTTTATTTTTTTTTATACTAGTACCAAAAAAATAAAATTTTTTAGATAAATATTTAATAATATTATTAAAATCTAAAATTATTATAGGACATATAAAAACACAACCTAGACTCGCTCTAATTATATTAGGGTTATATATATCTTTGTAATCACTAATTATTATACAACTTATAAAAGATGTAGCTTCTACTGTTCTAATAATAGCTCCTAAATTACCAGGTTTTTCTATATTATCTATAATAATTATATTATTATTTTTTTTTATTATAGATTTTATTTTATTATTATAATTATTTTTTTTATATTTAAAAATACCTAATATACCTTCAGTATTTTTCCTATATACTATTTTATTATAATTCCTTTTATTTATATAATTAATATTTTTAAATAATAAACTATATTTTATATTTTTTTTTATAAAGATACTTTTACATATAATTATATTAATTAATTTTAATTTACTATTTAAAGCCATCAATATTTCATTATATCCTTCAACTATAACAATTTTTTTATTATTACGTAATTTTTTAAATTTTTGTAATTTTATTATATATTTTATATTTAACATTATATTTTAAAATTAGTAGGTATTTCTTTGATAAAAATTATTTTATTTTTTTTTTTATAAAAAATTAAATTATTAAATTTATTAGTTAACCAATAAAATTTTATTTTCATAATACTACCATATTTAATAATTTGATCTAAATCTATATACTTAATTTTATTTTTATATGTTTTACATTCTATTATAATATAAGGTTTATTATTATTTTTTATTAATATATCTATTTTAAATACTTTATTTTTTATTTTTATTTTATTTTCTAAATAAATATTTGATATATCATACTTTTTTATATATATTAAATATAATAATATTTTCTGTCTAATATATTCTTCATTGGTCAATATATAATAACGTTTTCTTTTTAAACAATATATAAATTTAAATGAATTATATTTATATATTTTTACTTTTCTTATTTTAAAAAATAATAATAAATTAACCATATTAAATATACAATGAAGGAATAAAATTATTAATATTTAATATAAATTTTTTTTTCAAATAAAATAAATAAGATAATTTTATTATGTATTTATAATTAATTTTATAATAATATATATATTTATTAGAAATATATTTTTTATTTTTATAATTATTTTTAATAAAGTATTTATAATTTTTTTTTATTTTTAAAATTGATAAATTATTTATTTTATTATAATAAATAAAATTATTTAATTTTAAAGAGTATTTAAATATTAAATAATTATTTTTATTAATTAATATTAAAAAATATATTTTATTCTTATTTATTAATATTTTTTTATATTTTATTAAAAATAATAAAATACTAGTTAATACTATAAGTTTTATATTCAAACCTAAACAAAATCCTTTAGCAGCAGATAAAATATTTCTACTAATAGTATGAGATTTATCTGGAGATAAATAAATAGATACTGCATTTAAAATATTTAAATCTATTTTTTTATTTTTTATAATTTTAAAAATAGAATAATTTAAATTATTATAATTTTTAGGAAAATTTAAAAATATTTTACTATTATATGTAATATTAGAATAAATATATTGTTTTCTTTGATATATATTTAATATATAAGTCATATTATTAAAAATACTTTATATAATTAATGAATTTTATAATTAATAAAATTAATAAAATACTAGATAAAATTTTAATTAAAAAATTTAAAATAAAAAAATTTAAATTTTTTATTTATAATAATTATTTAAATAATCAATACGGTGATGTATATATAAATTTATCTACATTATATTTTTTAAATTCTAAGCAACAACAAGAAATTGGATATATTATAGGTAAAAAAATAATTAATAAATTAAAAAAATATATAAAATATTATAGAATTATTAATAATAATTTAAATATTTATTATAATAATTATTTTTATTTAAAAATTATAAAACTATTATTTAAAATTAAATTTAATAAATTATTGATTTCTAATAAAAATAGAAAAAAAAAAATATTAATAGATTATTTATCACCAAATTCTAATAAACCTTTACACTTAGGTCATTTAAGAAATATAGTAATTGGTAATACATTAGCTAATATTTATAAAAGTTTAGGATATAAAGTTATAGAAAGTCAAATTATTAATGATAGAGGTATACATATATGTAAATGTATATTATCTTATAAATTATTTTTTAAAAATAAAAAAAATATAAAGATTAAAAAGGGTGATCATTTTGTAGGTAAATTATATATAAAATTTGAAAAAGAATTAAATAAAGAGATTAATTATTTAATAAAAAAATATAATATAAATAAAAATGAAGCTTATGTAAAATCAAAATTATTAAAATTGGTTAATATAGAATTAATTAAATGGGAAAATAATAATATAAAAATATTAAGTATATGGAAAAAATTAAATAATTTAGTATATAAAGGATTTAAAAAAACTTATAATAAATTAAATATAAAATTTAATGAAATATTATATGAAAGTAAAACTTATTTACTAGGTAAAAATAAAATATTAGAAAATTTAAATAATATTTTTTTTTTAAATACTTATGATAAATCTATATATTATTTATATAAAAATAAAAAAATTATAGTATTAAGAAAAAATGGAACATCTTTATATATTACACAAGAAATTGGTACATTATTATATCGTATAAAAAAACATAAAAAATTATTTAATATAATTTATGTAGTAGGAAATGAACAAAGTGATCATTTTAATATTTTTTTTGAAATAATTAATAAACTAAAAATATGTAATATTAAATTGTATCATTATTCTTATAATACTGTCAATTATTTAGGTAAAAAAATAAAATCAAGAAGAAAAATTAATAATATAATATTAATAGATGAATTAATAAAATATTTAAATAAAATAATAAAAAAAAAATTTTTTAATAAAAAAATAAATAAAAAAAAAATATTAAATTTGTCTATTTCTGCTATAAAATATGAATTTTTAAAAATTAATCCTAAAAAAATTATTAATTTTAATATAAATAATATATTAAATTTAAAAGGAAATACTGGTATATATATACAATATACATATGTACGTATTTTATCAATTGTAAATAAATTAAATAATTATAAATTAAAATTAAATAATATAAAAATTATTTTAGAAAATAATGAAAAAACTTTAATTAAACAATTAATTGATAATAAAAATATCATTAAAAAAACTATTAAAACAAATGATACATCAATTTTAATTAATTATATATATAATATTTCAAAAATAATTAATAATTTTTATAATTTTAATAAAATATTAAAAATAAAAAATTTAAAAATAATGGAAATTAGATTGATTATTTCGAAAATAATATTAAAATTTTTATATTTTAATATGAAAATAATTAATATACCGATATTGAAAAAAATATGAATGAAATATTAAATAATATAAATAAAGATTTTAATAATAGTTTAAAATATTTTTATGATTATTTATCTAATATACATTTTGGTAGAGCTAATATAAATATATTAAAAAATATTAATATAAATATTAATAATATTAAGTATAATATATTAAATTTAGCTAATATAAGTATATTAGATAAAATTACTATAAAAATTATACCTTATGAAAAAAAAAATTTAAATTTAATAAAAAATGAAATATTTAAAAATAAAATAGGAGGTACAATTTTTATAAAAGATAATTATATAATTTTAAAATTATCATTATTTACAGAAGATAAACGATTAGATTTAATAAAAAGAATAAAAATAGAATTAGATAAAACTATAACTACATTAAGATTAATAAGGAATAAATATAATAATTTATTAAAATTAAATAATAATATATCTGAAGATGAAAGAAAAAATATAAAAATTGATATACAAGTTCTTTTTAATAAATTATTATTAAAAATAAAAAAAGATTTTTATAAAAAAGAAAAAGAAATTATGAATATAAACAGTTAAAAAAAAGTGAAAAAATATTCTATAAAATATATATTATCTAACAAAAATATATATAAAAAACTAATAAATAAAATTATAATTATTCAAGGCTGGATAAAATATTATAGAAATAATATTTTTATAGATATTAATGATGGAACAAGCATAAAAAATTTACAAGTATTAATAAAGGATAAAAAGTTTTTATCTATTAAAAAAAAAATTAATATTGGAATACCAATAAAAGTTATAGGTATTTTAGTATATCAAAAAAAAAATAAAAATAAAATAGAACTTATACCAAATAAAATAAAAATTTATAAAGGGTATGATTTAAATTATATTAATAATAGTATATTACAAAATAAATATCATAAATTATCAAAATTAAGAGAAGAAATATATCTAAGATTTAGAACTAATATTTTTAGTACTATAATTAGGATAAGAAGTATATTATTTTTTGAGATACACAAATTTTTTTATAAAAATAAATATATATATATAAATACACCTATAATAAATAAAAATAATGCCGAAGGTGCAGGAGAAGTATTTAATATTACTTCTTTAGATTCTAATAATAAAAATTTAAAAGATTTATTTAATAATGAAGGTAAATTAACAGTATCAGGACAATTAGAATTAGAAAGTTCTATGTATGGATTAGGTAAAGTATATACATTTGGTCCTGTATTTAGAGCAGAAAATTCTAATACATACAAGCATTTATCTGAATTTTGGATGTTAGAATCAGAGATAATGTATTATAAATTAAAAGATATTATTAATCTTGCTATAAAATTAATTAAGTATTTATTAAAAAAAATATTAATTAAATGTAAAGATGAATTATTTTATTTAGATCAATATCATAAAAAACATAATAAATTTAAAGATTTAAATAATAGATTAAAAAAAATTATTAATAATAAATTTATAAAAATTAGTTATACTAATATTATAAAATTATTAAAAAAAGAAGATAATGATATAATTAAATGGGGAGAAGATATAGGATCTATTCATGAAAAAATAATTTTTAATAATATATTTAAAAAATCTTTACCTATTATAATTTATAATTTTCCTAATAAAATTAAACCTTTTTATATGAAACGTAATAAATATAATAATACTACAAAATCAATTGATATATTATTACCAGGTGTAGGAGAAATTATAGGTGGATCAGAAAGAGAAACCTCATATAAAAAATTATTAAAAAGAATAAAAAAAAACAAAATGAATGTAAAAAATATTAATTGGTATTTAAATTTAAGAAAATTAGGTAAAATTTATCATAGTGGATTTGGATTAGGTGTAGATAGATTAATACAATTTATAACAGGTATTAATAATATAAGAGATGTAGTACCATTTCCTATATATCCAGGACATATATAATATTTATGAAAATTATTAATTTAGATAATGCATCAAATACAAGGATGCGTAAATATGTAATAAAAATTTATAAAAATTTATTATATGATAAATATATATCTAATCCATCTTCTTTTCATTATTTAGGTAGACATTCTAAATATTATATAGAAAAATCTAGAAAAGAAATATCTAAATTAATTAATTGTAAATCTTCAGAAATAATTTTTACATCTAGTGGAACTGAAGCTAATAATTTAATAATTAGAAGTGTAATAAATAATTATAAAATAAAGTATATAATAACATCAAAGTTAGAACATTTATCTGTATTAGAAACAATAAAAATATTTAATAATAGAATAAATATAATTTATATAGGTAATGATAAATTAGGTAATTTAAATTTAAATCAATTAAATTTTATTTTAAAAAGTAAAACTAATTATAAATATAATATATTAGTTTCTATAATGGCTATAAATAATGAAATTGGAAATATAAATAATATAAAATTTATTGGTTTATTATGTAAAAAATATAATTCTTTATTTCATTCAGATTTTATTCAATTTATAGGTCATTATAAAGTAAATGTTAAAAAAATATATTGTCATTTTTTTTCTGCTAGTGCTCATAAATTTTATGGTCCACTAGGAATAGGATTTATATATAAAAAAGAAGGTTATAATTTAAAAAAATATATAACAGGAGGTAGTCAAGAATATCAAATAAGATCAGGAACAGAAAATTTATATGGTATATTTTGTATTTATTATGCTTTAAAATTATGTTATAAAAATTATATAAAAGAAAAAAGAAGAATTTTATTATTAAAAAAATATACTATTAAATTATTAAATAAAAATATAATAAATGTAAAATATAATGGATTATCAAATAATTTAAAAAAAAGTGTATATAATATATTGAGTATAAGATTACCAGTAAAAGATGATTTATTACATATAAAATTAGATTTAATGAATATAATTGTTTCTACTGGTAGTTCTTGTTATTCTAATAATAAAAAATCATATGTGTTAAAAAATATATTAAATAGGTATATTTATAATAATACTACATCATTACGAATCTCTTTAGGAATATATAATAATAAAAGTGATATATATATTTTTGTAAGAAAATTAAAAAAAATATTATTATGTTAAAGAATTTTTATATTATTAATTATGGATGTCAAATGAATATTTATGATAATGAAATAATTATAAGCATATTGACTAAAAATAAATATAATTATGTAAAAGACATATTTAAAGCTGATATAATATTAATAAATACTTGTTCAATTAGAGAAAAAGCTGAAATTACTGTAATTAATAAATTAATATATTTAAATAGTTTAAAGAAGAAAAAAAAAATTTTTATAGGTATCATTGGATGTATGGCAAGAAGAATTCAAAAATTTATAAAAATAAAAAAAAGAATAATAGATTTTATAGTAGGTCCTGATAATTATAGAGAGTTACCAAATATAATTAAATCTATAGAAGATAATAGATATTTTATTAATATATTATTATCTAATGAAGAAACTTATTCTAATATTTTTCCTAGTAAAATATATAATATTAATAAAGTTACTTCATATGTAACTATTTCAAGAGGATGTGATAATATGTGTACTTTTTGTGTAGTACCATTTACAAGAGGTAGGGAACGTAGTAAAAGTCCTAATGTAATAATAAAAGAATGTGAAAGATTATATAATTATGGATATAAAGAAATTACTTTATTAGGTCAAAATGTTGATTCATATTTATGGACACCTGAAACACATATTAAAAAAAATATAAAAGATAAAAAAAAAGCTATTGATTTTTCTAATTTATTAGAGATAATTGCTAAAAAATTTAATAATATAAGATTTAGATTTTCGACATCTAACCCTCATGATATGTCTATAAGAGTTTTGAAAGTTATTAAAAAATATAATAATATTTGTAAATATATTCATTTACCTGTACAATCAGGTAGTAATAGGATATTAAAATTAATGAATAGAAAATATAGTAGATTAGAGTATATAAATTTAATAGATAATATTAAAAATATTATACCAGAATGTGCTATATCTTATGATATTATTACAGGATTCTGCACTGAAACTGAAAAAGATCATATAGATACATTAAATCTAATGAAATATGTAAAATATGATTTTGGATATATGTTTATGTATTCTCATAGAGAAGGTACATATTCTTATAATAAATTAAAAGATAATGTACCATTAATAATAAAAAAAAGAAGATTAAATGAAATAATTAAATTACAAAGAAAACATTCTTATAATAAATTAAAAAAATATATTAATACAGTTCAAAATGTTTTAATTGAAGGTGATTCTAAAAAAGATAATAATTATTGGTATGGTAGAAATTCACAAAATACATTAATAGTTTTTAAAAAGAATAATGAATCTATAGGAGAATATGTAAATGTTAAAATTTTAAAAAATACATCTGCTACATTAATAGGAGAAAGAGAAAAAAAATATTAGGTTTTATTTATATTTTACTATATATATATTATATATTATAAAAATTTATTAATAGTGGTAAAAATTAATATTAAACCATTAAATGATCGTGTTTTGGTAGAACCTTTACCAGTAGAAAATAAAACTTCTACAGGAATAATAATACCAGAAACTGCTAAAGAGAAATCACAAGAAGGTATAGTAATAGCAGTAGGTAATGGAAAAAATAATTCTAAAATGACTGTAAAAGTAGGTAACAAAGTATTATTTGGTAAATATTCTGGTACAGAAATTAAAATTAATAATAAGGTATATTTAATTATGTATGAGAATGATATATTTGCAATAATAAATAATTAAAAAAATATATAAATTATGGCTAAAAATATTAAATTTGATATTAATGCTAGAAATAAATTAAAAAAAGGAGTAGATGCTTTAGCTAATGCAGTAAAAGTTACTTTAGGTCCAAAAGGTAGAAATGTAGTTATTCAAAAATCTTTTGGTGGTCCTCAAATAACTAAAGATGGAGTAACAGTAGCTAAAGAAATAGAATTAGAAGATCCTATAGAAAATTTAGGTGCACAAATAGTTAAAGAAGTAGCATCTAAAACAAATGAAATAGCTGGTGATGGTACAACAACAGCAACTTTATTAGCGCAAGCTATAATAAAAGAAGGTTTAAAGAATGTTACATCTGGAGCTAATCCAATAAATTTAAAAAGAGGTATAGATAAGGTAGTAAAAATAATAGTAAGTAATTTAAAAAAACAATCTAAAGAAGTAGGTATAGATAATAAAAAAATTAAACAAGTAGCTACAATATCTGCTAATAATGATAAAGAAATAGGTAAATTAATAGCTGAATCTTTTAAAAGAGTTGGTGAAAATGGTGTAATAACAGTAGAAGAAGCAAAAGGTATAGAAACTACAGTAGAAGTAGTTGAAGGAATGGAATTTGATAGAGGATATCAATCTCCTTATTTTATAACTAATACTGATAAAATGATTTCTGAATTAGAAAATCCATACATATTATTATGTGATAAAAAAATTTCTACAATGAAAGAAATTATACCAGTATTAGAATTAATTGCTAAAAGTGGTAAATCTTTATTAATTATATCAGAAGAAGTAGAAAATGAAGCTTTAGCTACTTTAGTAATAAATAAAATAAGAGGGTCGATTAAAGTTGTAGCAGTAAAAGCTCCAGGATTTGGAGAAAGAAGAAAATTAATTTTAGAAGATATTGCTATATTAACTGGTGGTACTGTAATATCTGAAGAAACAGGTAAAAAAATAGAGGATATTAAAAAAGAAGATTTAGGTAAATGTGAAAAAATTACTATTTGTAAAGATAGTACTATAATTGTAAATGGTAGTGGTAATATAAATAATATTAAAAAAAGAATAAAACAAATTAAAAGACAAATAAATATTACAACTTCAGATTATGATAAAGAAAAATTACAAGAACGTTTAGCTAAATTATCAGGAGGAGTAGCTGTATTATATATAGGTGCAGCATCTGAAATAGAGATGAAAGAAAAAAAAGATAGAGTAGAAGATGCTTTGAATGCTACTAGAGCAGCAATAGAAGAAGGAATAGTAGCAGGTGGTGGTGTAGCTTTAGTACGTAGTATAAAAAAATTAAATAAAATCAAGGTAGATAATAGTGAAGAAAAAACTAGTATAAAAATATTAAAAAAAGCATTATTAGAACCATTAAAACAAATAGTTATTAATTCAGGTAAAGAAGGTTCTGTAGTAGTAGCTAAAGTTTTAGATGGTAAAAATGATTATGGATATGATGCAAAATTAGGAGAATATAAAAATATGTTTGAAGCTGGTATTATAGATCCTACTAAGGTAACTAGAGTAGCTTTAGAAAATTCTGCATCTGTAGCAGGTATGTTATTAACTACTGAATGTGTAATAACTGAAATTAAAAAAAAAAATAATACATTTAATCAAATGCCTACAGAACCAGGTAATGATATGATATAATTTTTAAACAGATTCTAATTTTTATTAATTAGAATCTGTTGTTTATTAAATGCAAATTCTTTTATTTTTTTTATTATTCTTAAATAACCGATATATTTATTAATAGAAATAAAATTATTAAATTTTATTTTATTAAATAAATCATTTTTATTATTAAGTATATAGTCAATAGTTTTATTAGAATAATATTTAATAATTAAATATATTATTCCATTAATTATTTTAGAATCAGATTTACCTTTTATATATATTTTATTATTTTTATAATAAATATAAATCCAAAGTTTAGTTAAACATTTTTTAATTAAATTATTTTTATTTTTTAATTTATTAGATAATTTAGGTAATTTTTTACCTATATTAATTAAAAAGTTATAAATATTTTTATTTTTTATTTTTTTTAAAATTTTATAATACATATTAAAATGAAATTAAAATATATAAGAAATTTTTGTATAATAGCCCATATAGATCATGGTAAAAGTTCTTTAGCATATCAATTATTAAAAGTAACTAAATCTATAAATAATAATAATAATTTATTAGATAATATGGAATTAGAGAAAGAAAAAGGAATTACTATAAAAAATCATATAATACAAATTTATTATAAATATAAAAATAATAAATATAAATTGAATTTAATTGATACTCCTGGTCATGCTGATTTTTCATATGAAGTTTATAAATCTATTTTAGCATCTGAAGGAGCTATTTTATTAATAGATATATCTAAAAATATACAAGCTCAAACTATTTATAATTTAAAATTAGCTTTAAATAATAATAAAAAAATTATACCAGTTTTAAATAAAATAGATTTAAATATAGATTATACTAATGTAATAGATAATGTAGTAAAATTAATTAAATGTAAACCTAAAAATATATTATTAATTAGTGCTAAATTTGGTGTAGGTATTAATAAATTAATTGAATATATTATTAAATATATACCTAGTCCAAATGGTAATATTAATAAATCATTACAAGCGTTAATTATAGATTCCTATTATGATAATTATAAAGGTATAATTATATATTTTAGAATTTTTAATGGAGTAATAAAAGAAAATGATAAAATTAAATTGTTATCTAATAATAAAATTATAGTTGTAAAAGGATTATATACATTAGAATATAAAAATAGAAAAAAAAAATATATATCTGCAGGAGATGTAGGATCTTTTTTATATAAAAGTAAAAATATAGATGATATAATAATTGGAGATACAATAGTATCATATTATGATAAAAATCCTATAAAAATTACTAATATTAAACGAATTCAATCAAATATTTTTATTAGTATTTTTCCTATAAATTCTAATGAATATATTAAACTAGAAAATTCTATTAAAAAATTAAAATTAAATGATTATTCATTTACTTTTTATAAAGATTTTTCTAATACTTTTGGTAATGGATTTAGATGTGGATTTTTAGGTATATTACATTTTGAAATTATAAAAGAAAGAATAATAAGAGAATATAATATAGATATTATAAGTACTATACCAAATGTAAAATATAAAATTATGCTAAAAAATAAATCTATTATATATATAGATAATCCTATAAAATATCCACCTAAAAATAGTATATTATATATAATGGAACCTAATGTTAAAATTACAATATTAACTAATAATATATATATAGGTAATGTAATAACATTTTGTATTAAAAAAAGAGCTAAATTAATTAATCAAATATATTTAAGTAATAATAAAGTAAAATTAATTTTTAATATACCATTTAATGAAATATTATCAGATTTTAATAATAAATTAAAAATATTAACTAAGGGATATAATACTATGAGTTATAATTTAATAGGATACTTAATATCTGATATAATTAAAGTTGATATTTTTATTAATAATATAAAAATAGAAGGATTTTCATTTTTTAGCAATATAAAGACTGCTTATACTAAAAGTAAAAAAATATGTAAAAAATTAAAAGAATTGATCCCAAGGAAACAATTTAAAATTCCTATTCAAGCATATATAGATAATAAAATAATTGCTAGAGAAACTATAAGTCCATATAGAAAAGATGTAACTTCTAAATGCTATGGAGGTGATATAACTAGAAAAATGAAATTATTAAATAAACAAAAAAAAGGTAAAAAAAGGATGTATAGAATAGGTAAAATAGATTTACCTCAATCTATATTTTATTCATTAATAAATATTAATTAATTAATTAATATATTATTATAAAAAATAGGAGAGTTGCCGGAGAGGTTTATCGGACCAGTTTGCTAAACTGGCAGCTTATGCTACATGGGTTCGAATCCCATACTCTCCGATCGGGGTGTAGCGTAGCCTGGATAATCGCGCCTGGTTTGGGACCAGGAGATCATAAGTTCAAATCTTATCACCCCGATATAATATGGTCACGTAGCTCAGTAGGATAGAGCAACTGCCTTCTAAGCAGTTGGTCACAGGTTCGAATCCTGTCGTGATCATATGAATAAAGAAATTATTAATAAAAAGGCTAGATATTATTATACACTTATTAAAAAATTTAATGCTGGATTAATATTATATGGAAATGAGATTAAATTAATAAGGAATAATAAATGTAATATAACAAATGCATATTGTAAGTTATATAAAAATAATATTTATTTATTAAACTTTAAAATACATAATTGTAATTTAAGAGAAATAGAATTGTTATTATCTAAAAAAGAAATTCAAAAAATTAATAATTTAATTATAAATAAAATTTATACTATTATACCTACTAAAATTTTTTACTCTAAAAGTGGATTTGCTAAAATAGAATTATTTTTATCTAAAAGAAAAAAAAAATATGATATAAGAAGAATTAGTAAAAAAAAAGAAAAAGAATTGAATAAAAAAAAATTAAAAAAATATTATTATTAGTAATATTTTTTTAATTTTTTAAATTTATTTCAATTGAATTTCTATAGATTTTTTATGAATTATATCAAATAAATTTTGAATATAGTTATCATCTATATCTAAAAGATTACAAATTTTTTTATAATATTTTTTTAAATCCAACATTTTTTCTTTTTGTATAATTTCAATATTATTTTTTTTTTTAATTTTACCTATATCTTTAGAAGTATTTAATCTATTTTTTAATAGATAAATTATATTTTTATCTATTTCTAATATATTAGTTCTATATAAATCTAATTTATTTAATTTATTTTTTTTTTTATTTATAAATATTTTATTTAAAATATTAGTTAAGTTTTTAGGAGTTATTTGTTGATTTGCATCACTTAAAGCATTATCCGGATCTATATGTGTTTCTATCATTAATCCATCATATCCAAAGTTAATAGCTTTTTTAGATATTTCATAAATTAACTTTCTATTACCAGTTATATGTGATGGATCACATATTATAGGTATATTTGGATATTTATTTTTTATATTTACTACTTCTAACCAACAAGGTATATTACGATATGTTTTACTAGGATAAATTGTGAAACCTCTATGAATTATACCTATATTAAATATATTTTTATTTACTAATCTTTCTACACCACCTAACCATAAATTAATATCTAATGATAAAGGATTTTTTATAAGTACTATTTTCTTTGTGTTACTTAATGAATTGGCTATTTCTTCTATTGTAAAAGGATTACAAGTACTTCTTGCACCTATCCATAATATATCTATATCATATTTTAAAGCTATTTCAGCTTGTTCTTTATTAGCTATTTCTGTAGATATTAAAATATTATATTTTTTTTTAGCTTTTAATAACCATTTTAAACCTATTTCCCCAACTCCTTCAAACATACCTGGTTTAGTTCTAGGTTTCCATATACCCGCTCTAAATACTTCTACATAATCTTTATTTATATATTTAATAGTATTCATAATTTGTGACTCATTTTCAGCACTACATGGTCCTGCAATTATAAATGGATAAGAAAATTTATTTATCCATTTATAATTAATTTTTTTTAATAAATTCATTTTTTTTCTTATTTTAATATATTTATAATATATAAAAAATATTATTTATAATCTATTATTAATTTTCCTTGTAGATGATCATATTCATGTTGAAAAATTATTGATAATAATTTATTAAATTTAATTACATATTTTACCCATTTTTCATTATAAAATTCTATTAATATAGTTTTATATCTTAATATATTTGCATAATAATTAGGTATACTTAAACATCCTTCTTTAGACTCTATTTTTTTTTTACTTACTTTTAATATTTTAGGATTAATAAAAACCATTTTATTTCTACTAATTATAAATAAATTTATATTAATTCCAATTTGTGGTGCTGATAACCCAATACCATTATAATAATTCATAGTTTCAAACATATTATTTATTAATTCTTTAATATTTAAATTTTTAGTAATATTAGTACTAATTTTTCTTAATATATTTTTATTATTTTTATATAATAAAATAGGATAAATCATAAATTATTAATTTTTAAATAAGATTGTAAAATTAATATAGCACTCATTATATTAGTTTCTTCTTTAATTTTATTTTTAGGAAATTTAATTTCATTTAAATAATACTTAGATATATTTGATGTATATCTTTCATCTACAAAATCTATAATTAATTTAGGAAAAATATTTAATATTTTATTTTTTAAAGATCTAATTTCTTTAGTAATAAATTGATCTTTATTATTTTTTTTTTTAGGTAATCCCAAAACTATAATATTTATATTTTCTTTTACTATTATTACTTTTAAAAAATTAATTAAATTGTTAGTATTTATACATATTAATCCTATAGCTAATTTTTTAAAATTATCAGTTATTGATATACCACATCTTTTTTTACCATAATCTATACCTAATAATTTATTTTTTATCATATTTAATTTTTATTTATTTTTTTATAAAAATAAAATTATGTATGTTTAAAAAAAAAATATTAAATTTAATTAAAAAAAATAAAATTTTTACTATTATATCTAAATTAAGTGATAAATTAAATTATAAAACTTATATAATAGGAGGATTCACAAGAAATATTTTTATTAATAAAAAAAATAAAATATTTGATATAGATATAGTAACTACAGGAGATAGTTATATTTTAGCTAAAAATTTTACTAATATTTTATCAATAAAAAAAATATTTGTTTTTAAAAGATTTAAAACTGTTATAGTAAATTATAATAATATAAATATTGAGTTTGTTAGTACACGTAAAGAATATTATAATTTATATAATAATAAACCTTATGTAAAAAAATTAAATAATATTAATGAAGATCAAAAAAGAAGAGATTTTACAATAAATACTATTGCAATAAATTTAAATAAAAAAAATTTTTGTAAAATTATAGATCCTTTTAATGGTATTAGAGATATTAATAAAAAAATTATAAAAACACCTATTAATCCAGATAAAATTTATTACGATGATCCATTAAGAATGATAAGAGCTATTAGATTTGCTACACAATTAAATTTTAAAATTTCTAAAAAATCATTAAAATCAATTAAAAAAAATAAATATAGATTAAGAATCATTTCTATAGAAAGAATTAATATAGAATTTAATAAAATTATATTAAGTAATAAACCGTCTAAAGGAATTAAATTAATGTATAAATTAGGTTTTTTAAATATGTATTTACCTGAATTATTAGATTTAAATAAAGTAAAAATTATTAATGGATTTACTTATAAAAATAATTTTAAACATACATTAAAAGTAATAGATAAAATAAGTAAATATAGTAATAATTTATGGTTAAAATGGGCAACCTTATTACATGATATAGGTAAACCAGTATCTAAAAAATTCGATAATAAAAAAGGGTGGACTTTTTATAATCATGAAATTATAGGATCTAATATGATTAATTATATATTTTATAAATTAAAATTGCCAATTAAAAAGAATATAGAATATATTAAAACTATTATAAAATATAGTAATATATCAAATATTTTAATTAATAAAGAAGTTAAAGTATCAACTATAAGAAAATTTATTTATAAAATAGGTTACAATAATATAAAAGATTTATTATTATTATCTAAATGTGATATAACTACTAGTAATTATAAACTAAAAAAAGAAAAAGAAAAAAATATAAAAAAACTATATAATAATATAAAAACAATTAATAGTAAAGATAATATTAATAATATAAAATTATATATTAACGGAAATTTTATAATGAAATATTTTAATATACCTCAATCTAAAATTATAGGTATAATAAAAAGTAAAATTAAAAAACATATTATAGAAGGTAAAATTAATAATACATTTAAAGATTCTATAAATTTAATGAAAATTTTAGGTAAAAAAATTATAAAAAAATATGATAAAAAAAAAAATAAAAAATAAATTAGATTATATAATAAATAATATTTATATAAAAGAGAAAAATATTGTTTTTTATAATTATATATTATTGACTCCATTTAAAATATTAATTCCAAAATTTGTTAATATATTAAATTTAAATTTTTTTTTATTATTATTAAAAATAATAAAAATTAAATATAAAATTTATTATTTTAGTATTTATTTTTTTAGTCTTCCTTTATTAATAAATAAAAAAGATATAGAAAAAATTTATTATATTATTTTAAATTTACCTAAAATAAAGAATATAAAAGTTAAAAAAAAAATATTATTTTATTTAATAAAAAAAATTATAAAAAAATATTTATATTAAATAATAGGTATATATATAATTTTTTTATTAAAATAAAAATCATTTTTATATATGCTATATAAATCTCTAATATAGTATTTTTTTATTTTTATATTATTTTTTTTTACACCAGTTAAATATATAATACCATTTTTTAAATAATGATTTGATTTTTTTTTTATGTTATTTTTAAACATATTATAAATATTATTAATATTTGTTAAATATCTACTTATAACAAAATCAAATTTTTTTTTAATATTTTCTATACGATTATTTATTATATAAACATTATTTATATTTAATATTTTTATTATTTTTTTTAAAATTAATATTTTTTTATTTATAGAATCAACTAAATAAAATTTTGTATTTTTAAATATTATAGATAATGGAATACCAGGGAATCCTCCACCTGTACCAGCATCCATAATCTCACTATTAGGTAAAAATTTAATTAAATTAATTATTGATAGTGAATATTCTATATGATTTAAATAAAAATTATTTAAACTATTAGTAGATATTAAATTAATTTTTTTATTATAATAAGTGTGTATTTTTTTTAAATACTTAAATTTATTTAAATCATTTTTATAAAATCTTATATTATTATTAATAATTTTCATATTTTAATTTATAGGTGAACGACTGGATTTGAACCAGCAACTATCAGAACCACAATCTGATGCTCTACCTATTGAGCTACGTCCACCATATATTATTATTTTATAATAATTTTTTTTTTAGTAAATTTATAATTATTAATAAAAAAAAAATAAATGTATAGGACACACAATTGCGGTGAATTAAATAAAAAACATTGTAATAGTATTGTAAAATTATCAGGATGGGTTCATAGTATAAGGTTAATGAAAAAAATAACTTTTATAGATTTAAGAGATTTTTATGGTATTACACAATTATTAATTCCAACTATAAAAATAAATATTAAAAAAGAATATGTAATACAAATAATAGGTAAAGTAGTAAAAAGAAAATTTCCAAATTTTAATATAAATACAGGAGATATAGAAATTTATGTAAAAAAAATAAAAATATTAAATAAATCTATAAAAATTCCTATAGATATAAATAAAGAATATAATAAAAATAAGGTAAAATTATTTAAATATAGATATATATATTTAAGAAATTTAAATTTAAAAAATAATTTAATAATAAAATCTAAAATATTAAATATTATTAGAAAATTCTTTATTATAAATAATTTTTTAGAAATAGAAACTCCTTTATTAGTAAAATCTACTTCAGAAGGTGCTAGAAACTTTATAGTATTATATAGAAAAAAATTAGGATATTATTATTCTTTACCACAATCTCCTCAAACTTTTAAACAATTATTAATGATTGGTGGTATAGATAAATATTATCAAATTGTTAAATGTTTTAGAGATGAAGATGCACGTAAAGATAGGCAACCAGAATTTTTACAATTAGATTTAGAAATGTCATTTATAAATAGAAAAAATATATTTAATATAATAATAAAATTAATTAAATATTTATTATATAAAATTCATAAAATAAAATTTATTAACATAAAAATATTGTCTTATAAAAATATTATAAAAAAATATAATACAGAAAAACCTGATTTAAGATATAAAGTTTATGAACTTAATAATAATAAATTTAAATATAATATAAATAATAAATTTTTAAATTATAAAATATATGGTTTAATTTTACCGAATTATTTTAATATAGTAGGTATTAATAAAGATGTAATTATAAATTTATTAAAAAATAAAATTAATAAAATATTATTATATAATTATAAAAATAATATTATTAATAAATTAGATAATAAAGTTTTTAATAAAATTAAATTAATAAAAGAATTAATTAATAAAGAATTTTTTTCTAATAAAGATTTATTATTATTTTTAATATTAAAAAAAAATAAATATTATAAAACAATAAAAAATAAAATAAATAATTTTCTTTTAAAATCTAAATATTTAAATAATATTTATATCCCTATAATTATATATAAATTTCCTTTATTTAAATATAAAAATGGTAAATATTATTCTTATCATCATCCATTTACTAAACCTTATAATAATAAATTAAAAAATAATTTAGCTGATTCTTATGATTTGATTATTAATGGTATAGAAGTTGGTAGTGGATCTATTCGTATAGATAATAGTAAAATGCAGAATAAAGTATTTAAAATATTAGGATTATCTAATAATAAAATAAAAAAAGAATTTTCTTTCTTTTTAAAATCTTTAAAATTTGGTACTCCTCCTCATGGTGGTATTGGTATAGGTATTGACAGATTAATTTTATCATTATTAAATAAAAATAATATTATAGATTTTATAGCTTTTCCTAAAAATTATTTAAATAAAGATTTAATGATAAAAACACCTTCAAAAATTAAAAATATAAAAATATGATTAAAAAAACAAAATATTATATAAATTTAATAGTTTCTTTTAGTAATAGAATTAATAGATTAAGTAAGCATTTAAAACATAATCATAAAGATTATAATACTGTAAGATCTTTATTAAAAATTGTATCTAAAAGAAAAAAAAGTTTAAAATATATAAAAAAAAATAATAAAAAATTATTTATTAAAATTAAAAAAAAAATAAATATTAGATAGTATAATGTACAAATTAATTAAAAATAAAATTAAAATTAAAAATAATAAAACTATTACATTAGAAACCGGTATAATTGCAAATTTATCAGATGGTTCAGTAATTATTAAGTTAGGAAATACTATATTATTAACTACTGTAGTAATAGGTGATGTTGTAGAGAATAATTTAAATTTTTTACCTTTAACTATAGATTATAGAGAAAAATATTTTGCTAGTGGTAAAATACCTGGAGGATATATTAAAAGAGAAGGTAGACCATCTGAAGAAGAGATAATTACTATGAGAATTGTAGATAGGTTAATAAGACCATTATTACCTAGTAATTTACTTAATGAGATACAAATTATGATATCTTTATTGTCTTATGATAAAAAAGTATCACCTGATGGATTAGTAGGATTATCAGCTTCTACAGCTTTATTAATTTCCGGTATCCCTAATTATGGTCCTGCTTCACAAGTAAGGATTGCAAGAATAAATAAATTAATTATAATAAATCCAACTATAAAAGAAATAAATAAATCAGATGTTAATTTAATAATTGGTGGAACATATAATTCTATTTTAATGATAGAAGGTGATATGAAAGAGATAAAAAATAAAGATTTTATTAAAATTGTAAAATATGCACATTTTTATATTAAAAAACAAATANANGAACAGTTAAATTTTTANTTAAAAGTAAAAAAAAATAAAAAAATTTTAAATAAAAAAATTTTTTTTTTAAAAAATAAAAAATTAAAAAATATTTTTAGAAAAAAAAATTTTAAAAAGTTATTAATAGTTTTAAAAAAATATAAAAATAAAAAAAAAAGACAATTAAAATTAAAAAAAATTTTAAATAATTTTAAAAATAAATTAAATAAAGATTTTATTTTATATAATGAATTTTTAATATTTAAATATTATCATTATTATAAAAAATTAATAATAAGAGGATTAATTAAAAAAAAAAATATAAGAATAGATGGTAGATTTATAGATGAAATTAGAGATATAAAAATAATAAATGGTTATTTACCTGGAGTACATGGATCTACATTATTTACTAGAGGAGAAACACAATCTTTAACTACTGTTACATTAGGATCTTCTTTAGATGTTAATAGAATTGATAACGTAGTAATTGAGGATAATGAAACATTTTATTTACATTATAATTTCCCTCCTTTTTCTACAGGTGAAGTTAAAAAGATTTTAGGAGTTTCTAGAAGAGAAATAGGTCACGGAAATTTAGCTAAAAATGCATTAAAATATATGATTCCAAAAAATAATCCATTTACGATTAGAGTAGTATCTGATATATTATCATCTAATGGATCATCTTCAATGGCAACAGTATGTGCAGGTAGTTTAGCTTTAATTGATGCAGGTATAAAAATAAAAGAAAAAGTAGCTGGTATTGCTATGGGATATATTAAGGATGGTATTATTTTATCTGATATTTTAGGTGAAGAAGATCATTATGGAGATTTAGATTTTAAAATAACTAAAACTAAAAATGGAATTACATCATGTCAAATGGATATAAAAGATTATAGAATTAATATTTTAAATAAAAGTATTTTAAAAAAAATATTAAAAAAATCAGATATTTCTATAAATATAATTTTACGTAAAATGAGTAAAAGTATAATATATTCTAATAATAAAAATAAAATTATTAGTAAATTTAATTTACTAAAAATACCTAGTAAATATATAGGTACTATAATAGGTAAAGGAGGTCAAAATATTAAAAAAATTGAACAACTAACAAATACTAATATAATAATTAAAGAAAAAGATGATAGTGGAATAATTGAAATATTTGGAAATAAAAAAGATAATATAGATAAAGTAATAAAAATAATTAATAAATTAATATTTTATCCTAAAGTAGGATATATATATAACGCTATTATTATAAATATAAAAAATAATAATATATTAATAAAATTATCAAGAAATAATATAATATCATTAAAAATATCAAATAATTTGAAAAAAAAATATAAAATAGGTGACATTGTAAAAATTAAATATTTAGGTATAAAAAATGAAAAAAAATCTTAATAAAGAAGAATCAAGATCTTTAAATAAATATTTAAATGATATAAGTAAAATACCGTTATTAGATAATAAAACAGAAAAAAAACTAGCTAGAATTATACAAAATAGTAAAAATAATAATAATCTTACTAATAAAGAAATAATAATAAAAAAATATGCTGAAAACTTATTAATTAAATCTAATTTAAGATTTGTTGTATCTATAGCAAAACAATATCAAAATCAAGGTTTATCATTATCTGATTTAATTAATGAAGGTAATTTAGGTTTAATAAAAGCAGCAGAAAAATTTGATGTTAATAGAGGATATAAGTTTATATCATATGCTGTATGGTGGATTAAACAAAGTATTTTACAATCTATAGCTGATTTTTCTAAATGTGTTAGATCTCCAACTAATAAAATAGCTTTTTTAAATAAAATTAATAGAGTAACTACTTATTTAGAACAGAAATTACAGAGACCCCCTAGTATAAAAGAATTAGCTAAAAATTTATCTGTATCAGAAAAAGAAATAGAAGATGTACTAAAATTAAGTGGTAAAAATATTTCTTTAGATGCTCCTTTAATTGAAGGAGAAGGAATAAATTTATACGATGTAATTAGCTCTAAAGATGTACCTAATCCAGATAAAAAAATGAAAGTTGAGTCTTTGCAAAAAGATATTAAAAAATGTTTAACTATTTTGTCTAAAAGAGAAAAGCAAGTTATTATATATTCTTGTGGATTATTTGGTCAAAATTTAATGACTTTTGAAGAAATAGCTAAATTATTTAATTTAACTAGAGAAAGGGTGAGACAAATACAAATTAGTGCAATTAATAAATTAAAAGAAACTAATAAAATTAAAATACTAAAATCTTATTTAGGTTAAATTTATAAGAGATATTAAATTATATCTCTTATAAATAAATATTATAAAAATTATTATTATTAAATTTTTTATTAAAATTTATTAATTTTTTTAATTTTATATTAATAATTTTATTATTTTTTACTCCAAGTACTATATTATTTTTATAATTAATTAATCTTTTAATTGATTCTTTACCAAATAAATAACCTAATAGTCTATCTATACTACTAGGTTTTCCTCCTCTTTGTATATAGCCTAATATAGTATGTCTAAATTCGTAATTTTTAATATTTTTTTTAATTTTTTTATATATTAATTTAGAAGCATTACCAATATATTTATTTTCTGCTACTATAATAATATTAGATTTAATTTTTTTTTTTTTTAATTCTTCTTGAATATTATTTAAATTATATTTATTATTATGAACTATATATAATGGACTTAATGCTATACCACTATAATAAGCTAAATATCCAGTATTTTTACCCATTACTTCTATAATAAAAATTCTATTATTAGAATATGCAATTTCTTTTAAATTATCTACAGTATTTACTATAGAATTTAATGCAGTATCATATCCTAATGTCAAATCTGTACCATATATATCATTATCTATAGTTCCTGGTATTCCTATTATAGGTATTTTATATTCATTACTAAATTTACTTATACCTTTTAAAGTACCATTACCACCTATTACAATTAGAGCATTAATTTTATTTTTTTTTAAATTTTTATAAGATATTTCACGGCCTTTAGTAGTAAAAAATAATTTAGATCTACTAGTACCTAAAATAGTACCTCCTAAATGTATAATATTATTAACATAAAAATTAGATAATATTTTATAATTATTTAAAATTAATCCTTTATATCCATATAAAAATCCAAAAACTTTTATATTATAAATTGATGCAAAATTAACTATAGCTTTAATAGCTGAATTCATACCTGGAGAATCACCACCAGAAGTTAATATACCTATATTATTTAATATCATATTTATTTATAAGGAAGTTTTCTTTTTTTTTTAAAATCATCATCTTCGTCATAGTCGTCATCTTCATCATCATCATCATCTTCGTCATAGTCGTCATCTTCATCATCATCTTCTTCTTCGTCTAATTCATTATTATCATTATTTAAATCATCTTCATCATTTATATCATAACTACGATAAAGATCTAAATTAGGATCACTTTTTAAAAAATTTAAATCTTTATTATCAACTTTTTCTATTTTCCAAGCTTGAATAGTATTAAAATATCTAGTAGTACCATCTTTATTAATAAATTCTCTACCTTTTATATTAATATATACTTTTACTTTATCATCTATTTTAATATAATTTAATAAATCTATTTTTTTTTGTACAAAATCTATAATTATATTTTGAGGATATTGTTCATCAGTTATTAATATAATACTTTTTTTTTTAAAATTATTTTTAAATTCCTGTAATTCTAGTATATTTTTAATTCTACCAATTAAATACATATATATATTATTATTTTTTTTTTACTTTAATTTATTATATAATATGTAATATAAAATTTAATGACTAAATAATATTTAAGTACTAAAATAGCCCTAATTTAAATTTTGCTTCATCAGTCATCATATTTATATTCCATACAGGATTAAACGTCAATTTAATATTTATTTCCTTTATAAAAGGAATTTTTTTTTTAATTTTATATTTAATTTTATTTATTATTTTATCTACTAAAGGACAATTAGGAGTTGTTAATGTCATTAAAATAAATATACTTTTAACTAATTTATTATATTTAATTTTATATATTAATCCTAAATCATAAATATTAATTTTTATTTCAGGATCTATTATTTTTTTTAAAATAGAAATAATTTTATTTTTCATATAATTAATATTTTTTTATATTTATAAAAATAAAATTTAAGTATAAAAAATTAATAATGATTATAAATAAAAAATTATATAATTATATAATAAATCTAACTAATGATAAAGAATATAAATATTTAAAAAAAATAAGAAATAAAAAATATAATAATATAAATAAAAAGAATATGTCAGATTTTTTACAAGGTAGATTTTTAAGTATTATTTCTAGAATAAAAAATCCTAAATATATATTAGAAATTGGTACATTTATAGGATATTCTAGTTTATGTTTATGTGAAGGATTAAAAAAAAAAGGAAAATTAATTACTATAGAAAAAAATAAAAAAATTTTTAAATATGCTATAAATAATATATCTAATACAAAATATAAAAATAAAATAAAAATACTATTAGGGAATGCATTAAATATAATACCTAAATTAAATATAAAATTCGATATAATTTTTATAGATGCAGATAAAAAAAATTATATAAATTATTTAAATTTAATAAAGAATAAAATTAAAAAAAAAGGTATAATATTAGTAGATAATGTATTATGGAAAGGATTAATAATAAAAAATAAAAAAGATAAAATAACTAAAATAATTAATAATTTTAATATAGAATTAAAGAATAAAAATTATAATAATATAATATTACCTATTAGAGATGGTATTAATCTAATAATTAATTAATTATTTATCATTTATCATAATATATTTACTAATTATATCTCTTATTCTATCAGAATATTCATAATCTTTTTTTATTCTCATTTCGTTTCTAAGCTTTAACAAATTATTAATTACTATTTTTATATTTGTTTGTTTTTTACCTTTTATTTTTTTTAATCCTAATATATCAATTAAAAAATATTTTAATATTTTTTTTAGTTTATTTAAATCATCTTTACTTATTTGTAGTATATTATTAATACATTTATCTATTATATTATTTATTCTATTTAAATTAAATATCAATAAAGGTATATTAAAATCATCATTTATAGAATTATAACATTTATCGTAAATACTTACTATATTAATATATGATGAAGTATTATTTTTGGGAATAATTCTTTTAAATTTATTAAAAATATTTAATAAATTAAAATACTTATTAATTGTATTTTTTAAATTTTTATAAGAAAAATTTAATTTATTTCTATAATGAGTTTGTATTAAATAAAATCTAATTATAAATGGATTAATATCTACATTATCTGTAATTTTATAACGTCCTTTTATTATATCATATGGAAGTATAAAATTATTTAATGATTTACTCATTTTTTTATTATTAATAGTTAACATATTAGTATGTATCCAGTATTTAGCTAAATTATTATTATTATTATTAATAATATTTGATTGAATAATTTCACATTCATGATGTGGAAACTTTAAATCTATACCACCTCCATGTATATCAAAATAATCTCCTAATAGTTTATTACTAATAGTAGTACATCCTATATGCCAACCTGGTATACCTGTTCCCCATTTAGTTTTCCATTTAAATATATCATAATTATTAATATTTTTCCAAATAGAGAAATCATAAATTTTATTTTTTAAATATTTATTTAATTTATTTTTATTATATATTATATTTAAATTATTTAATATTTTTCCAAATTTTATAAAATTTTTATTATTATTATATTTATATATATCAAAATAAACTGATTTATTTCTTATATACGCATATTTTAATTTTATTAAATTTTTTATATTATTAATCTGATCCATTATATAATTTGTTACTCTAGGTTCAAGATTAGGTTCTAATATATTAAATAATTTTAATATTTTATAATATTTTAAATAATATTTTTTTATTTTATATAAATATAAATAATTATTATTATAAAAATTATTATTTAATTTAAAATTATAATCAGTTATATTTCTTATATATCTAATATTATATTTTAAATGTATAAAATATCTATATATAATATCGAATAATATAAAAGTTCTACAATTTCCTAAATGTATATTTTTATATATAGTAGGTCCACACACATACATATTAATAATATTATTATTAATAGGTATAAACAATTCTTTTTTATTTTTTAAAGTATTGAAAATATTAATTTTTTTTTTATATTTATATATAATTTCTTTCATAAATGAAATTTCTTTTTTTAAAAAATATAATAATTTAATTTCATTAAAAATAAATAAAATATATGGATGACAAAAAATATATAAATTTAATTAAATCTACTAATATAGCAGATTATTCTGATATAAAAGGAATAATTATAATAAAACCTTATGGATATAGTATTTGGGAAAATATAAAAAATATTTTTAATAAAATATTAATAAAAAATAATTATAATAATTTATATTTTCCTTTATTAATATCGAAAAAATTATTTGAATTAGAAAATAAAAAATTAAATATAATACCTAAAGAATGTGCTATTGTAACTCATAGTAAATTTAAAATAAATTATAATAATAAATTAATAATAGATAAAAAATCTAAATTAAATCAAGAATTAATTATAAGACCTACTTCAGAAACTATTGTATGGTATACATTTAAAAAATGGATAGAATCTTATAGAAATTTACCAATTAAGATTAATCAATGGTGTAATGTAGTAAGATTAGAAATGAGAACTAAGTTTTTTATAAGAAATTCTGAATTTTTATGGCAAGAAGGACATAGTGCACATAGTTCAAAAAATGAAGCATTATTAGAAGTTAAGAAAGTTAAACTTATGTATAAAAAATTATTAAAAAATTATCTATGTATACCATTTATTTCAGGATATAAAACACGTAAAGAAACTTTTCCTGGAGCTAAATTTACATATACTTTTGAAACTATAACAAAAGAAAAAGGAAAATCTATACAATTAGCCACTATACATTATTTATCTAATAATTTTTCTAAAGTTTTTAATGTTAAATATACTAATGAAATAGGGAAAAAAGTTTATACATGGGGTATATCTTGGGGAATTTCTACTAGATTAATCGGAGCTATTATAATGATTCATAATGATAAAAAAGGACTTATATTACCGCCCAAAATAGCTCCGATTCAAGTTATTATTATACCCCTAATTAATAATTATATCTTAAAAAAACGAATTTTTTTTATTAAAAATATATTAATAAAATCAAATATTTCTGTTGAAATAGATAATAATTTTAATATAACTCCAGGTAAAAAATTTTATAAATACGATAATATGGGGATTCCAATTAAGCTTATCATAGGCATCAATGAGTTAAAAAATAATACTGTCGAATTAATTCGAAGAGATACTTTTAAAAAATATTATTTAGATATTAATAACAATATATATATAAAAATCTTGAAAATTCTAAGTAATATTCATAAAAGAATGTATATATTCGCGAAAATAGAAATGAAAAGAAAGACATATTTTGTTAAAAGTTTTAAAAATTTTAAAAAAAAAATAAATAGAAATTATGGTTTTTATTCTGCTTACTGGTATAAAGATTCTAATAATGAATCTAATATACAAAGTATTACTAAATCTACTATAAGATGTATAACAAGTAAATCAAAAAAACAACATAAATGCTTTTATAGTAATAAATTTACAAATATTAAAATAATTTTAGGTAAATCATATTAACTATTTTATATTAATATATGTAAAATTTTTTTTTTAATTTTATTAAATTCATTTGGGTTAAACCAACATACATCTACCATTTTTCTTAACCATATAATCTGTTTCTTAGCATAATTTCTAGTATTTTTTTTTATATTATTTATTATATTATATAAATTATTATACAAAAAAAATTCTTTATATCCAATTGTATTAAGTGAGTTTAATTTACTATATTTTTTAATTGATTTTACTTCTTCTATTAACCCATTATTTATCATATAATCTACTCTCTTATTTATATTATAGTAAATTTTTTCTCTTTTATCAATTAATCCAATTCTTAAATATTTATTAAATGGTTTTTTTTTTTTTTTAGAAAAATAACTAGATAATTTTTTATTAGTAAAAAATTTTACTTCTAATGCTCTAATTATTTTTCTATTATCTTTTTTATTTTTTAAATTTTTATAATAATTATAATCTATTTGTTTTAATTTTTTTAATAAATAATTATTTTTTTTTTTTAATAATTTATTTCTATATAGATATAATTTATTTTTATCTATATTAGGTATATAATCTATTCCATCTATTATAGATTTTTCATATAATAATGATCCACCTACTAAAAATAAAATATTATATTTTTTATATAATATTTTCATTTTTTTATATGCATCTATATAATAATTATATACATTATAATCATCTAATATACTTTTATGTCCTATAAAATGATGTTTTACTATATTTAACTGATTTTTATTAGGTCTAGAAGTACCTATTTTTAATTCTTTATAAAATTGTCTAGAATCACAAGATATTATTTCAGTATTAAAATATTTAGCTAATTTAATTGATATATTAGTTTTACCTATACCTGTAGGCCCTATTATAGATACTAATAAATTCATTAATATTTATATATTTTATTTATTAAATAATAATCTACTAATACTAAAGCAGCCATAGATTCTACTATAGGTATTGCACGAGGTAATACACAAGGATCATGTCTACCTTTTATTTTTATTTTAATTTTATTATTATTTTTATCTACAGTATATTGTTCTTTTTTTATAGTAGATATAGGTTTAAATGCGATTTTAAAATATATATCCATTCCATTAGATATACCTCCTTGTATACCACCAGAATAATTAGTTTTAGTTGTAAAATTTTTAATAAATGGGTCATTATGTTTAGATCCTAACATTTTAGTACCACTAAATCCACTACCATATTCAAATCCTTTTGCAGCATTTATAGTTAACATTGCTTTTCCTAATTCTGAATGTAGTTTATTAAATATAGGTTCACCTAATCCTATAGGTGCATTTTTAATAACACAGATTATAGTACCACCTAAAGTGTCTCCTTTTTTTTGATATTTTTTTATTAATTTTATCATTTTATTAGATAAATTATTATCAGGACACCTTATTATATTAGATTCTATATCATTTTTATTTATTAGATTATATTTTTTATTTAATTTTATATTACCTACAGAATTTACATAAGCATAAATTTCTATATCTTTTATTATTTGTTTTGCTATACTTCCTGCTAGTACTCTACACACAGTTTCTCTAGCTGATGATCTACCACCACCTCTATAATCTCTATAATTATATTTTTTATGATAAGTAAAATCTGCATGAGATGGTCTATATGCATCTTTAATATTTGAATAATCTTTAGATTTTGTATCTTTATTATATATAATAAAACCTATTGGAGTACCTGTAGTAATATTATTATATATACCTGATAAAATTTCAAATTTGTCTTTTTCTTTTCTTGGTGTAACTATATCAGATTGTCCAGTTCTTCTTCTATTTAATTCATATTCTATTTTTTTATAATCTATTTTAATTCCTGAAGGACATCCATCTATTATACCTCCTAATGCTTTACCATGACTTTCACCAAATGTAGTTAATTTAAATATTTTACCGAATGTATTACCAGGCATATTATTTTAAAAAAGAATAAATTATATTTTATATATTAAAATATATTATAATAATTATTATAAAAAAAATATTAATGTATGAATTATAAAACATATACAGCAAAAAATATACAATATTTAGAAGGTATTGATCATATTAGAAAAAGACCATCTATGTATATAGGTGATACTAATATAAATGGTTTACATCATTTATTATATGAATTATTAGATAATTCTCTAGATGAATTTTTAGAAGGTTATTGTACAAAAATAAGAATTATTATATTAAAAAATGATAAAATATCTGTAGAAGATAATGGTAGAGGAATACCTATAGATTATAATAAAAAAAATAAAAAAACAGCTTTAGAATTAGTTTTAACTAAAATAGGAGCAGGAGGTAAATTTAATAGAAAAGCTTATAAAATTTCTAGTGGATTACATGGTGTAGGATTATCATGTGTTAATGCTTTATCTAAAAAATTAAATATAAGTATATTTAGAAATAATAAAATATATAATCAAATATATTCTAAAGGTAAGCCTATAAATAAATTAAAAATTATAGGTAAAACATCTAAGACTGGAACAAAAATTGTATTTACAATTGATGATAAAATATTTAAATATAAAAAATATAATTATAATATTATAATAAATAAATTAAAAGAGATAACTTATTTAAATAAAGGTTTAAAAATATTTTTTTTAGATAAAAGAATAAATAAAAAAAAAATATTATATTCTAATAATGGATTAATAGATTATATAAATTATATAGATACTTATGGTAGATCTGTAAATAAAAAAGATATATATATTAAAGAAAATATAAATAATATAGATATAGAATTTATATTAAGATATAAATATAGTATAAAAGAAAGAATTATATCGTTCGTTAATAATATTAAAACTATAAATGGTGGTACTCATATAACTGGATTTAAAAGAGGATTAACTAAATCATTTAAAAAATATTTAAATTATATTAATAATATTAAAAATTATATAAATAAAATAAAAGGTAGAGATATAAGAGATGGTATAATAGCTATATTAACTATAAAATTAAGTAATCCTGAATTTGAAGGACAAACTAAAAATAAATTAGTTAATAAAAATATAACTGGATTAATAGAAAAAATAGTAAAAAATTCTGTTAATAAATTTTTAGAAGAAAATCCTAAAGAATCTAAAAAAATATTAGATAAAATTATATTATCTTATAAATCTAGATATGCTGCACAAAGAGTTAAAGAATCTATATTTAATAAAAAAATAAAAATATATAATAAAATTACAGGAATACCAGGTAAATTAGCTGATTCTACTTATGATATACCAGAAAAATGTGAAATATTTTTAGTAGAAGGTGATTCTGCAGGAGGAACAGCAAAACAGGGTAGAAATCGTAAATATCAAGCTATATTACCATTAAAAGGAAAAATATTAAATGTACAAAAATCTATAGATAGTAAAGTATTAACTAACAATGAAATAAAAAATATATTTTTAGCTTTAGGAGTAAATTTAGAAAAAGTGAAAGATAATGTAAAATTAAATATAAGTAATTTAAGATATAAAAAAATAATAATTATGACTGATGCAGATGTAGATGGAAAACATATAACATCATTAATATTAGGTTTTATATTTAAATATATGAAAATTTTAATATATAAAGGATATATATATATAGCAAAACCTCCTTTATATCTAATATATAATAATAATATTAAAAAATATTTATGGAATAATTTAAATAAAAAAAAAATTATAAATAAATATAAAAATTATAAAATACAAAGATATAAAGGTTTGGGGGAAATGAATTCAGATCAATTATGGGATACTACTATGAATCCAAAAACTAGAAAATTAAAAAAAATTATTATAAATAATAATAATAAAAGTGAGTTAATATTTAATATATTAATGGGAGAAAATGTTTCACCTAGAAAAAAATTTATAAAAAAATATTATAGATATGCTAATTTAGATATATAATAAAATATTATAATAATATATTATAATATTTTATTTAATATAGATTTAATAGTTTTAGTAGGTTTTGCTCCTTTACTTAACCAATATTTTATATCTTTTATATTATTTATAATAACTTTATTATCTATTAAATTAGGATTATATATACCTATTTTTTTTATAATTTTACCATCTCTAGGAGATCTTGAATCAGCTACTACTATATGATATATAGGGTAATGTTTTTTACCATGTCTTTGTAATCTAATTTTTACCATAATTATTAAATTTTATATTAATATTAAATATATATATATTTATATTTTATTAGTATATATAGACTCGTGGTGTAATGGTTAGCACTTCAGATTTTGATTCTGATAGTTAAGGTTCGAACCCTTACGAGTCTATCAAAAAAGAAATATATTATTTTTATATTCTAAACCATTATATATATCTATAATATTAAGTTTTTTTCTATTATTTAATTGACATTGTAATAATTCTATAAAATTATTTTTAGTTTTTATAAATATTTTTTTATTAATATATAGTAATCTACCTAATTGATAATTTTTATATTTTTCTAAATTTATATTCAAATTAATATTAATTTTAAAAATATTTATTATATATATATTTTTTTTAGTATTTAAAAAACACCAAGCTGGTTTATTTTCTGGTAAACCTAAAATTAATTGTAATATATCTTTTTCACTATATAAAAAAAAATATATTTTACTATAATAATTATTTATTTTAGGAGCTAATTTTATATTTTTAAATTTATTTTTATTTATATAATTTATTTTTTTATTATTTTTTTTTAAAAATAATACTTTTTTTAAAGTTTTTATTAAAAAATTTTTAGTTAAATTAGATAATATATTATATAATTTTATATAATTAGTATTTTCTTTTATTTTTATTTTTTTTTGTAATATAATTTTACCAGAATCTATATCATTATTTATAAAAAAACTAGTTAATCCAGTAATTTTATCTCCATATATAATAGACCAATTTATAGGACTTGGTCCTTTATATTGTGGTAATAAAGATGGATGAATATTAATAGTTCCATATTTAGGTATTTTCCAAATTTTTTCTTTAAGTATTTTAAAAGAAATTACTATAGATAAATGAGGTCTACTATCAATAATTTTTTTTATATATATTATATTATCAATATCTTCACTATATATAATTTTTATATTATTATTTATAGATATTTTTTTTATTAAATTAAGTTTATTATTAATATATTCTTTTTTTGAAGTAATAATATAATTAATTTTTATATTTTTATTATTTACTAAATATTTTAATGTAGGTATAGCAAATAATCCATTACTCATAAAGATAATTTTAATCATATATTTATATTTATGACCTGGCTGGGATTCGGACCCAGGACCCTTACATTAAAAGTGTAATGCTCTACCAGCTGAGCTACCAAGTCATATATCTATATTATATATAATAGGATAATTAAATAATAGTTATTATTTTTATAAAAAAAAATATATAATAAATGAAAATTTTTTTATTAGGATATATGGGATGTGGTAAAACATATATAGGATCTTTATTATCAAAAAAAATAAAATTTTTACATATAGATTTAGATAAAGTTATAGAATTAATTTTTAAAATGAATATAAGTACTTATTTTAAAAAATTTGGTGAGTATAATTTTAGAGTATTAGAAAATAATGTATTAAAATTTATTTTAAGAAATAGTAAAATAAAAAACTATATATTTTCTTTAGGAGGTGGAACACCGTGTTTTTTTAATAATTTAAAATATATAAAAGAATATGGTAAAAGTATTTATATAAAAGTTAATCATAAAATATTATATAAAAGATTATCAATAGATAATGATAATAGACCTCTTTTAAAAAATAAAAAAGGAAAAGTTTTATATAATTTTATAAAAAATCATATTAAATTAAGAAATAAATATTATAATAAAGCTAATTATATAATTAATGCTAATAATAATAATTTTAAAGATATTGCAAATTATATAAATAATAATTTATTACATAATTAATGTTAAAAAAGTTTAAAAACTATTTTTTAAATAATAAGTGGATAAATAAAAAATTTATTATAGCTGTTAGTGGTGGATTAGATAGTATTATATTATTAAATATTTTTATAAAAATATTTAAAAGGAATATAATAGTGTGTAATTGTAATTTTAATTTATCTAAAGATAGAAAACATAATATTTTAGTTTTTAATATATGTTATAAAAATAATTTAAAATTATATTTTAAAGATTTTAATACCTTAAAATATATAAAAAATAAAAAATATTCTATTCAAATGGGAGCTAGAGAATTAAGATATAAATGGTTCTATAAAATATTAAAAAAAAATAAATATGATTATATAGTTACTGGGCATCATATAAACGATGATATAGAAACTTTTTTTATAAATTTATTAAAAGGTAATAGTTTATTTGGATTAAAAGGTATAAAATCTATAAATAATAAAATTTTAAGACCTTATTTAATTTTAAAAATAAATAAGGAATATATATATAAATATGCAATAAAAAATAATATTAGATGGATAGAAGATAAAAGTAATATAAAAAACTATTATTTTAGAAATAATATAAGAAATAATTTAATACCTTATATAAAAAATGTTTATAATAAATATTATAATAATATTTATAATACATTATATAAGTTAAAAATAGAGTCTAATATATTAAATAATTATATAAAATATATTTATAAAAATATATTAAAAACTAAATATATATTAAATATAAAATATATTTGTATATATTTTTATAAAATTTTAAAAATTAAAAATTATGATTATATAATATATAGGAATTTAATAAAGTATGGATTTTGTAATTTTAATTATTTTATAAATATTAATAATAAAAGAAAAGGTTATATAATTTATTCTAATAGTAATAAATATAAAATTATAAAAGATAATAAAAAATTAATTCTATTTAAAAATAAAAAAAATAAAATTAATTTTTTAATAAAAAAATCTACTATTATTAATATTAATAAAAATAATAAAATAATTTTTAAATTTGTTAAAAATAAAAATATTATTTTTAATAATAAATATATATATTTAAATTTAGATTTAATTATTTTACCTATATATATAAAAAATTGGAGAAAAGGATATAAATATTCATATAAAAATAAAATTATAAAAATTAATAAAATTTTTAAAAAATTAAAAATTTCTAGATTTTATAAAGATAAAATTTTATTTTTAGTAGATAGTAATAATATAATATTATCTAGTTTAAATATGATTTATATATATAATAATAATTATATAGTTAATAATAATACTAAAAATATATTATATTATAATTTTTTATTTAATTTAAAATGATAATAAATAATCATAAAAAAATAGGGGAAAAATTAGAATTATTTTTTTTCTATAAAAATATAAATACTGGATTACCCATATGGTTACCTAATGGTATATATATATATAATAAAATTAAAAATATTATAAGAAGAATAAATATAAGTAATAAATATTTAGAAGTTAATACACCTTTAATAGGTAATTATAGTTTATATAAAAAGTCTGGACATATTGAAAAATATATTAATAATATATTTAAAATATTATATAAGAAAAAAATTTATTTAAAACCTATGAATTGTCCATATCACTGTTTAATATACAAATATTATAATAATATATCTTATAAAAAATTACCTATTAAAATATTTGAATTTGGTACTGTATTTAGAAATGAAAAACATGGAGAGTTAAATGGGTTATTTAGAACTAAAATGTTTACTCAAGATGATGGACATATATTTTGTAAAAATAATATAGAAATAATTAATGAAATAAATAAAATAATAAAAATAATAAAAAAATTATATATAAAATTTAATATAAAAGAATATTATATTCAATTGTCTTTAAGATCTAAAGATAGTAATAAATATATAGGTATAAGAAAAAATTGGTTAAAATCTGAAAGAATATTATTATCTGTAGTTAAAAAAAATAATATTAAATATAAAATAATTTATGGAGAAGCTGCATTTTATGGTCCTAAAATAGATTTTATAATTAAAGATAGTATTAATAGAAAATGGCAATTAAGTACTATACAAATAGATTATAATACACCTAAAAAATTTAATATTAAATTTATTGATAATAATAATAAAATTTGTACTCCTATTATGATACATAGAGCATATATAGGATCAATAGAAAGATTTATAGGTATATTAATAGAAAATTCAAATGGTAATTTACCTATTTGGTTATTAAAACTTCAAATAATAATATTACCTATTTTTAATTATAATGATATATATATATTGAATCTATATAAAAAATTAAAAAAAAATAAAATTAGATGTAATATAGATAAAACTAAAGATAATATAAATATAAAAATTAAAAAATATGAGAAATTAAATATACCTATTATAATTATAATAGGAGAGAAAGAAATATTAAATAAAAAAATTTTTATAAGACAAAAAGATAAAAAATTTAGTATTAGTTTAAATAAAGGATATAAATATATAATAAATTATATTTATAATAATTAATTAAAATATTTTAAAACTATAAAAAAAAAATATATTTTAGATAAAAAATTATCTAAATTTAAAATTAATAATAATATAAAATATAAATTAGTAAAATTAGTAGGTAGTGATATACTAGAAAATAAAACATATAAATTATCAGATTTACTTTATAAAAAACGAATAAATAATATAAAATTAGATTTAATGATTATTAATGAAAATATACACCCACCATTAGTTAAATTATTAGATTTTAATAAATATTTATATAATATAAAGAAGAAATTAAAAAAAAATTTAAAAAATAACCCAATAAAAATAGTAAGATTAAGTCCTCAAATAAGTGAACATGATATAGATTTTAAAATAAAACAAGTTATAAAGTTTTTAAATAAAAAATATAAAGTAAAACTTTATGTTTTTTTTAAAGGTAGATCTATAATATATAAAGATCAAGGTGAAAAAGTATTAATGTTCTTTTATAATAAGTTAAATAATTTATGTATAATTGAAAAAAAACCTTATATGGATTTTAATAAAATGTTTATGATAATAAAACCAAAATAATATAAATTTATGAAATTAAAAAGTAAATCAAGTTATAAAAAAAGATTCAAATTTATATCTAATAATAAAATTAAAAGAAGAAAATCTAATAAAAATCATAATTTAACAAAAAAATCTAAAAAAAGAAAAAAAAGATTATCTAAAAAAAAAATTTTAAATAAAAATAAAATAAAATAATATGCCAAGATCAAAAAATAAAGTTGCTTCTAAAAAAAGAAGAAAAAAAATATTAAAACTAGCAAAAGGATATTATGGTGTAAAAAGTAAAAGTTATACTATTGCTAAAAATGCTGTAGAAAAATCATTATTACATTCTTATTTAGGTAGAAAAGAAAAAAAGAAATTCTTTAAAAGATTATGGATAATAAGAATTAATGCATATGTAAGAAAATATAGTAATTTAAATTATTCAAAATTTATGTATTTATTAAATAAAAATAAATATAAATTAAATAGGAAGATATTATCTTATTTAAGTATAGAATCTAAAAATAATTTATTAAGACAAATTTTAAATAATAAATAATTAAATATAATATTTAACTAATGTTTTAGGTATTATTGTGTTTTTAAAAATTTTTTTAGCCTCTTTTTTAAACATTGATTTATTTGTAAAACGATTTGAAAAATGACCAATAATTAATTTTTTAGTATTAGATTTTTTAGCTATTTTAGCTGCATTTATTGATGTAGAATGACCTCTTTTATTTGCTAAATCTTTATATTTATGTAAATATGTAGTTTCATGATATAATAAATCTACATTTTTTAAATATTTTACTACTTCAGGATTATATTTAGTATCACTACAAAAAGCATAACTTAATGATTTTATTCTATTATATGTAAGATATTTATTAGGTATAATAGTACCATTTTTTTTAATATAATTATATCCTTTTTGTATAGAACGATAATCTTTTATTTTAATTTCTTTTATTTTTTTTATTTTATCTATTTTTAATCTTTTAAAATTTTTTTTTTCTTTAAATAAAAATCCATTTGTATATATTTTATGTTTTAATGGTATGGTATATATTTTTACATTTTTATTTTCATAAATTTTTTTTTGTTTTATTGATGATAATACAACAAATCTTAATGGATAATTAATATTTGAATTAGACCATTTAATATGTATTTCTATAATTTCTTTTAATCCTTTAGGAGCATATATAGTTAATAAACTATTGCGTCTTAATAGTTGATATGTTGATAAAATACTAATTAATCCAAAATAATGATCTCCATGTAAATGTGATATAAATATATTATTTATTTTATTCATTTTTATTTTAGTTTTTAATAATTGAGTTTGAGTACCTTCACCACAATCTATTAAAAATAAATTATTTTTCATGCTTAATATTTGAGAAGTAGGATGATGATTATAAAATGGTAAAGAAGAATTATATCCTAATATTATTATAAATGATTTTTCCATATTGTTAATTATTATTTAATTAAATATGTATAAAGAAACACCATTAATAAAACAATATTATAATTTAAAATTTAATAATCCTGATTGTATATTATTTTTTCAAGTAGGAGATTTTTATGAAATTTTTGGATATGATGCTATAATATGTTCTAGATTATTAGATTTAACATTAACTAAAAGAAATAAAAATAGTATTTATTTAGCAGGATTTCCATGTAATTCATTAATAATATATATAAATAAATTAATAAAACATGGTTATAAAATAGCAATATGTGACCAAATAAATGATAAAGAAAAAAAAGATAAAATATTAATAGATAGGATAGTAACTAATATAATATCACCAGGAATATCATTATATGACAATATTAATAAGTCTAAAAATATTATAAAATTTATAGCTACTTTGTTTTTATATAAAAATAAAATTGGTATATCATTATTAGATTTTTCTACTGGTGAATTTTTAGTTACTGAAGGTAATTATAATTATATAAAATATATAATAATTAGTTATAAACCTAAAGAATTTTTTATTTCTAAAAGTCAATTATCTTTTTTTAAACAATTTTTATATAATATTAAAAATTTAATTATAAATTTATTAGATTATAATATATTTAATTATAATTTTAGTTATATAAAATTATTAGAACATTTTAATTATAAAAAAATTAAAAAAATAATAGAATATAAATTATGTATAATAACATCTGGAATATCTATTTATTATATAAAAAAAAATTATAATTTAAATTTAAATCATATTAATAAAATAATTTTTATTAAAAAGGAATTATTTTTATTATTAGATGAAAATACTATTAAAAATTTAGAAATTATAAAATCTTTAAATAAAAATGGTAAATCATTATTATCTATATTAGATAATACTTATACTTCTATGGGATATAGGTTGTTAAATAATTGGATAATATTACCTTCAAAAAATTATAATATTATAAAAAATAGACATAATATAATAAAATTTTTTTTTAAAAAAAATAAATATAAAAATAATTTAGAATTATCTATATTATATAATTTAAAAAATATCTATGATATTGAAAAATTAGTTTCTAAAATAACTAATAAAAAAATTTTTCCTAATCAATTATATAAGTTATCTATATCTATTAAATATATAAATAATATTTTAAAAAATTTAAATATAAATAATATAAAAATTAGAAGAATTTTTAATTTTAAATATAATTTATATAAAAAAATTAAATATATATATAAAATAATAAAAAAAATAATAATAGATAATCCTATAAATACATTTAATAAAAGTTATATAATAAAAAAAAAAGTTTCTAATAAATTAGATAATTATAAATTAGAATTAAAAAAAAAAATATATAAAATTAATAAATATTATATTAATAATATAAAAAAAGAAGTAAAATTAAAATATTTAAAATTTAATAATAATGATTTGATAGGATATTATTTTGAAATTAAAAAATCTGATTTTAATAAGGTACCTATAAATTGGATAATTAAGCAAAGATTATCTAATTATATAAGATATACAACTAGTATTTTAAATAAATTTGAATATTATGTTTATAATTTAAATAAAAAAATTTTTATTTTAGAAAAAAAAATTTATGACAAAATTATTAATTTTTTAGAAAATAATATAGTTTATTTAAAAAAAATATCTAATTTTGTTGCTAAAATAGATGTATTATTTTCATTATTTTTAACAGCAAAATATAATAAATATGTAGAGCCTATTATTTTAGATAATAATAATAAATATAGTTATATTAATATAATTAAAGGTAGGCATCCAGTAATAGAAAAAAATATTAAAAAAAAATATATACCTAATAATATATATATAGATAATAAATTAAATCAAATTTTAATTATTACTGGCCCTAATATGTCAGGGAAATCAGCTATACTTAGGCAAACAGCTTTAATAATAATAATGGGTCAAATGGGAAGTTATGTACCAGCAAAATATGTTAAATTTAATATAATAGATAAAATTTTTAGTAGAATAGGAGCTACTGATAATATATCTAAGGGAGAATCTACATTTATGTTAGAAATGAATGAAACATCGTATATATTAAATAATTTTACTAAAAATAGTTTAATTTTAATGGATGAAATTGGTAGAGGAACAAGTACATATGATGGTATATCATTATCTTATTCAATAATAAAATATTTAAATAATAGTAATTTAAAACCTAAAGTTTTATTTACTACTCATTATTATGAATTAAAAAAAATATTAAATATTAATGAAGGTATAAAATATTATAATTTATCTATAAAAAGGAATGATAAAAAATTAATTTTTAGAAGAAAATTAAGAATTGGTATAAATAATAATAGTTATGGGATATATATAGCTGAAATTTCAGGTATACCTACTAAAATTATTAAAGATTCTAAAAAAATTTTTAATAAATTTAACACTAAAAATAATATTATTATTGTTTTTTTTAAAAAATTATTTAGATTATTTAATATAATAAAAGATTATATAATCTATGCGATAGTAGTTCATTAGGTAGAACATAACCTTGCCAAGGTTAAGGTAATGGGTTCGATTCCCATCTGTCGCTTAATAATAGTCTAGATGGTGAAATAGGTAAACACGCAGGACTTAAAATCCTGTAATTCAATTAAATGAGTTTTGCGGGTTCGATTCCCGCTCTAGACAAAACAAATTAATATATGTTTTTGTTTATAGATACAGAAACTACTGGATTACCATATAATAATATATTTAAAAAAAAATATATTTATGAATGGCCTAGATTAATACAAATATCTTGGCAAATGTATGATTTAAATGGTAATTTAATAAGTAATAAAAATTTTTATATAAAATTAAAAAAAAAATATAAAATAAGTTTAGATTCTATTAATATTCATGGAATTAATAAAAAATATTTAAATAAATATGGAAAAAATATTAAATATGTCTTAAATAAATTTAATTGTATTTTAAAAAAATCAAATTATTTAATAGGATTTAATATAAATTATGATATAAATATTTTAATTTCTGAATATTTTAGATATAATAAAAAAAAAATTATAAAAATTTTAAAAAATAAAAATAAAATAGATATACAAAAAATTTTATTATTTAATTATAATAAATGGATAAGCTTAGAAAAATTATATAATATATTATATAAGAATAATATATATAAATTACATAATTCTTATATAGATATAAATATAACTATTTTATGTTTTTTAAAATTAATATATTATAAGATATTAATTTTTAATTTAAAGTTAAATATTTTGAAATTTTATAATAATATTCCTTTATTAAAAGGAAGTAAAAAAGAAATATATAATGATTATAATAATAAAAAAGAATATAAATATTTTTTTAATATTCATAATCATACACATTATAATATATTAAATTCTACTATAAAAATAGATGATTTAATAAATAAAGCTATAAAATATAAAATGATAGCAGTTGGTATATGTGATAATAATATGATGGGGGCTTTTGAATTTATTAATAATATTAATATAATAAATAAGATAAAAGGTATTTTAAGTTATAATATTTTTATACGTGATAAAAAAAAAAATATTTTTTTTAATCATGTATTAGTAGTAAAAAATACAATAGGATATTATAATTTAATTAAGATATCTACATATAGTTATTTAAATAATTGTTATAGTTATGATAATAATAAAAATAATAATATTTATTATATTGATAAAGATATAATAAAAAAATATAGTAAAGGTTTAATATTTTTAACAGGTAATTTAAATTCAGAAATATCATATTATATAATAAAAAATAAAATTAAAAAGGCTGAAAAAATTTTATTATATTGGAAAAAAATATTTAAAAAAGATATTTTTATTGAAATATTTTTTAATAAAATAAAATATGAAGATAAAGTAAATAAGATATTATTAAATTTTTCTAAAAAATATAATATATTATATATAAATCAATATGATTCTTATTATTTAAATAAAAAAGATTATATATATCATGATATATTATTTTGTATAAAAAATAAAATTACTTTTATAGAGGATATAAAAGAAAATAAATTTATAAAACGATTACCTAATAAAAATTTTTATTTTAAAAAATTTTCAGATATTAAAGATAAATATAAAAAATATAAAGAGGGGTTTTATAATTTAAAAAGATTATATAATAAAATAGATAATATAACATTAAAAAAAAGAAATTTATTACCCAAAAAATTTAATATACCTAAAAAAATAAAAAAAAAATATAAAAATAAGGATAAAATTAATTATTTATATTTAAGATATTTAACATATAAGGGAGCTAAAAAAAAATATGGAAAATTAAATAATAAAATAATTTTAAGAATTAAAAAAGAATTAAATTTAATAAAATTTAGGGGTTTTACAAATTATTTTTTAATAGTTAAAGATATTATTGATATAGCTAAAAAAAATGATATAGATATAGGTCCTGGAAGAGGTTCTGTAGCAGGGTCAATTATAGCTTATAGTCTAAATATAACTAAAATAGATCCATTAAAATATAAATTACTATTCGAACGATTTTTAAATATATATAGGAATAAGATGCCTGATATAGATTTAGATTTAAATTATAAAACTAGAAAAATATTAATAAATAAGATAATAAAAAAATATAAGAATAGTTATGTAAGTTATATAATTACCTATGGTAAAATAGGAGCTAAAACTGCTATAAGGGATTGTAGTCGTGTATTTAATCTTCCATTAAGTAATGTAAATTTTATTACTAGTTTAATAGATAATAAAACTTCTATAAAAAAATTATTAGATAAAATAAAAAATAAGGAAATTTATTTAAATGAAACAAATTATAAAAAATCATTTTATTTAAATAGAATAATAAATGTAAAAATAAGTTTAGATAGTTTTATTTTAAATATTGCAAAAAATTTAGAAGGTTTAATACGTAATATTGGTGTTCACGCTTGTGGTATAATAATATCTAATGAAAAACTAAATAGATATGTACCTTTATTAAAGTGTTATAATAATACATTTAATAAAGATATAATATTAACACAATATGATTCAATAGCTATTGAAAATATAGGATTATTAAAAATAGATTTGTTAGGATTAAGAACTTTAGCTGTTATAAAAGAATCTTTGTTAAAAATTAAAAATAATAATAAAAAATTTAAATTAAATTTAAAAGATAAAGAAACATATAAATTATTTCACAATAATCAAACTACAGGTATATTTCAATATGAATCTAAAGGTATAAAAATAATAGCTTCTAAATTTAAAGCTAGAAAATTTAAAGAATTAATAGATTTTAATGCATTATATAGACCAGGACCTTTACAATATATTCCTATTTATATAAAAAGAAAAAATGGTAAAAAAAAGGTAAAATATGATTTACCTATTATGAAAAAATATTTAAAAGATACATATGGTATAACTATTTATCAAGAGCAAGTTATATTATTAGCTAAAATAATATCTGGTATTAATGAATATGAAGCAGATATTCTTAGAGAAGCTATTGCAAAAAAAAATAAAATAGCTTTAACTAAATTAAAAAATAAATTTTTTAAAAATTCTTTAAAAAAGGGATATAATATAAATATATTAAATAAAATATGGAAAGATTGGGAATCTTTTGTATCTTATGCTTTTAATAAATCACATGCTACTTGTTATGCTTATTTAACTTTTAAAACTGCTTATTTAAAAAAGAATTATGAAAAAGAATTTTGGTCTAGTATTTTAAATAATTATATAGATAATACTAAAAAACATATTATATTATTAAATGAAGCTAAAAATATGGGGTTAAAATTTTTATTACCTAATATTAATATAAGTATTAATGAATTTATTATTGAAAAAAATAAATTTATTAGATATGGTTTATCTGGTATTAAAGGATTAGGTGAAAAATCTACTATAGCAATATTAAAAGCTAGATCAAATAATAAATTTAAATCTATACTAGATTTTTTATATAGAGTAGATTTAAGAATAATTAATAAAAGATTGGTTAAAATATTAATTTTAAGTGGAGCTTTTGATAATTTTAAAATTGCAAAATATAAATATTTTTTAATTGATAATAAAAATAATATTCCAAAAATTGAAATATTAATTAGGGAAATATCTTTATATAAGAAAAAAAATAAAAATTATATTTTTATAAAAAAAAAATTTAAAAATTTTTTTGAAATAGATAAAAGTTTAGAAAAACAATTTAAAAATGATTTAAAAATAATAGAATATTATAGAAAACAAGTAGAATATTTAGGTGTAAATTTAATTAAAGAATTATATTATAAAAAAAGAATTATATTTGATATTATTAATTTAATAGAATATAAAAATATTTCTACAGTAAATAATGTAATATTATTATCAGGTATAATATTAAAATTTTATAAATATAAAAATATATACAACTTAAAACTATTATATTATGATAATTATAATCAAACATTAATAAAAAAAATTAATATAAGTAATGATAAAATTAATATTATAAAAAATAAAATTAATAAAAATATATATATTAATAATATAATAGTTTTAAAAATATATAATGATAAAATTTATGATATTAAAATATTAAAAAAATTATTAAATAGTATAAATACTATATATATAAAAATATATCAAAAATTTTATTTTAATTCATATAATAAAATTATTAATAATATAATTAATTTATTTAGCTATTCTATAAATAGTAAATATTTAAAGAATATTTATATTAAAGTTTATAATAAAAAAAAAGAAATAATATATAAAAAAAAATATATTTTTAAATTAAATGTTAATATTTTATATTTAATAAAAAAAAAATATCCTAATATATATATTAAAATATAATATTTTTATTAAATAATTTTTTAATATCATTTATATATTTTTTTTTAATATATTTTTTATTTTTTGCTATTTTTTTTTTATATATTATACCTATTGGTATAGGTAATCTATTATTAATTTTGTTAAAATTTGATAATATAAATGATTTGTATAAATTATATATATTGTGTGTCCAAATATTATTTAAATTAGTATTAAATATTTTTATTATTGGTTTATTTTTTTTTAATATTATACATTTATTATTATATATTAAGTAAGAATTATTTTTCAAATATAGAATATTTTTAATTTTATCTTTTATATTATTATAAATAGGACAATTTTGTATAATTTCAATACATGATGTTCCAATATGTTTATTAGCAGATAATAAAATTTTTCTTAAATTTATAGGATTATTATATAGTGTTCTAGCTACATATGTTGCACCAGAACTTAACATTAAAGATATTATATTAAATGAATTATTATTATTATATGTATACGACTTTTGTCCTTTTGTTAATGCATATATACCATTATTAAATATTAATATATTTATATTAATATTTCTTCTAATAGTATGTAATAAATGTTTCAAACCTATAGAAAAACTATCTCCATCACCAGTTATTACCCATACATTAAATTTATTATTTGATAATTTTATTCCTGTAGCTATTGAGAATGCTCTACCATGAATAGTATGTACACCTTTAAGATTTATATAATATGGTAATCTAGATGAACAACCTATACCAGAAACTATTACTATATATTTTTTTTTAATTTTTAATATATTCAAAATTTTAGATAACTGATTAATTATAGAATAATTTCCACATCCTAAGCACCATTTAATTTTATTATAGATTATATAATTATTATTATTCATATTATTTTATTATATTTTATATATAAACTCCCCGAGTGGCGAAATTAGGTATACGCTCTGATCTCAAAATTCAGTGATAATTTATCATATGGGTTCAAATCCCATCTTGGGGATAAAATAATAATAATATGATTCATTTAATTAAAAAAAAAATTAAAGAATACATTAATAAAAAAAAAAAATATATTTTTATTTTACCTAATAAATATTATAAAAGTATATTAAAAAAAATTTATATTAATTATAGTAAAAAAAAAATAGGTATTATACCTAAAATATTTTTTACTAAAGAGGAGTTTATAGAAAATATTTCTAATTTAAAAATTACTAACAATTTTATATATTTTATAAATATTTTTATAAAATTATTATTAAAATTTAAAAAAAAAATAGATAATTATGATATAATATTTTTTTTTCAACTTTTAAATGATTTAAAAATTATAAATAGTAATTTAATAAATTTAAAATACATAATAAAAAATTATTTAAATTATTATAAAATATCTAAATGGTATCCTAATAAAAGATATAATATTAAATATAATATAAAAAGATATTTTTTTTTATATAAAAATTTTAATAAAAGTATATATATAAAAAAAAAGGTAACATACGAACTAGCTTTAAAAATTGCATATAAAAAAATTAATATTTATTTAAAAAATATTAATTATAAAATAATTTTTATAGGTAAGATATTTGTTAATAAAATAGAAATAAAAATAAAAAAAAAATTAAAAAATTTTAGTAAATTTTATTATAACAAAGAAAAATTTAATAATAAAAAAATAATTATAAAAACAAATAATAATATAAATAAATATTTATTTATAAATAATCAAATTAAAAAAAAAAAAAATATAACTATTATTTTTACAAATAATAAAATAGATAATAAATTTTTAAATTTTTTTAAAAAAAGAGATATATTAAAAATAAATTTTAATTTACATTTTTATTATAACGACTTATCTATACATAGTTTTTTTAATAATTTTTTAAAATTATTAAAATATAAATTTTTAAAAATTGAATATAATTTATTTATAGATTTTATAAATAATAAAAATATTAGATTTTTTTTAAATGAAGAACATATAATAAAAATAAATAAAATATTGAATAATAAAATACTTAATAAGTATATAAAATTTAATATAAAATATTTTAAGAATTCTATTATTTATAAATTATTAAATAATATAAATAATATAAAAAAATTTTTATTATATTTTAAAATTATAATTAAAATATTATTAAAAAAAAATAAAATTAATATAATTAATAATATATATTTAAAAAAAATTAATAAATTAATAAATTTTTTATTAAAAATTAACAATTATATTAATTTAAATAATATATATACTATATTTAATAAATATATTAACTATAATGATAGTATAATATTTTATTATAATAATTTAAAATCTAATATAGAAATAGTAAATATTGAATTTTTATATAAAGAAAATATTATTAATAATAATAATTATTGTTATTTAATATTAAATAAAAAATACAATTTATTTAAAAAATCTAATTTTAATAATTTTATATGTAATAAAACTAATTTAAAAAATTCTATTTTAAATTATAGAAAAATTGATAATATATTAAGATTATTTAAAAATCCTTATATTATTTATAATAATAATGATATATTATTTAATAAAGATAATTTATTTATTTTATTAAAAATATTAATTAATAGTAAATATAAAATATATAGATATAAATATTATAATAAATACATATATAAAATAAACAAAAAATTAAATATAAAATTCAATTATAAAAAAGATATTAATTTATATATAAACAAAAAAGGATTAAATTATACTTCATTAAGATATTTATTAACTAATAAAATTGATTTTTTTTATAAATATATTTTAAACATAAAAAATGATGAAAATAATGAACCTAAAATATTTGGTAATATTATACATAAGATATTATTTATTTTATATAAAAAATATATTAAATTAAGACTTAAAAAAAAATATATTTATTCTATATTTAAAGTTATTAAAACTACTAAATTAATAAAAAAAATTTATAACAAATATTATAATAAAATATATATTAATTTTAATTTTAATTATAAAATTATAAAAAAAATAATATTTAATTTTATAAAAAATGATTTAAATTTAATAAAAAAAGGAAATAATATAATAATATTATATTTAGAAAAATACTATAAAATTAAATTAATGAATAAAATAGTTTTAACTGGTAAAATAGATAGAATAGAATTATTTAATAATAATTATAGAATAATAGATTATAAGACCTATTTATTTATTAATAATAAAAATAGTTTTTATTATAACAATAATAATGATATTAATATATTATTTAATAATGAATCATATTCTAACATATTACAATTATTATTATATGTATTAATTTCTACTATAAAAAATAATAATAAATATAAATATTTTTCAATATCAATTTATTATCCTAGTATAATTAAAAATATAAAAATTAATAATTCATTTATAATTAAATTTAAAATTATAGAGAATTTAAAAATTAAATTATATAATTATATATTAAATTTATATAAAACTAATTTTAATTATAATATATCATATTTTAAATCCTAATTCTTTATATATTATTCCTATTCTTTTTTTAGCTATTAAATTATTTTTTTTATATCCTTTTAAAAGTATTTTCTTTATAATTTCTTTATTATCTATATAATAAAGAAATTTTTTTCTTTCTTTATAAAATTTAAATAAAATATAATTTAATAATTTTTTTTTTATATTATAGAAACCAATTTTATTATTTTTTATTTTTTGTTTAATATATAAATATTCATCAAAATCAGCGATATATTTATAAATTTTTAATAAAATAGTATTTTTAATTTCATTATAAGAAATATTATTAATATTTTTATTAACAGTATAAATACTCATTATTTGTTTTTCTAATATATCTTTTGAAGAAAAGATATTAATAATATTTCCTAATGATTTACTCATTTTCCTTCCATCTATTCCTGGTATTATTTCATTTTTTAAAATTAGACTTTTAGGTAAATTAAAAATTTTTTTATTTAATTTATTATTAATTAATTTAGCTATTTTTCTAGTTATTTCTATATGTTGATTTTGATCTATACCTATTATAACTTTGTCTATATTATATAATAGTATATCAGAAGCCATTAGTATAGGATAATTTATAATTCCTAAATTATAATTTTTATAATTTTTTATAGAATGGAATAATTTTAATCTATTTAAAGGATAAAAACAATTTAAATACCAAAATAATTCTGTTATTTCTTTAATATCTGATTGTCTATAAAAAATTATATTATTATTATTATAATTTATATTAAATGCTAACCATATAGCTGCATTAACATATATATTATTAATTAATAAATCTTTTTTTTTATATAAAGTTAAACTATGTAAATCAGCAATCATTATATAATATTTATTAATACTATTATTTTTTATATATGAAATTGTAGGTATAATAACACTTATTATATTACCTAAATGAGGTATACCACTACTTTTAATACCACTTATAATTTTTTTCATTTAATTGGTATAATTTTTACATATGTTTTTTTTCTAGTTTTTATAAACTTTACATATCCATTTATTTTTGAATGAATAGTATAGTCCTTACTTATATATGTATTATCTCCATTATAATATTTTTTACCTCTTTGCCTAATAATTATTTGACCAGATTTTATATAAGATCCATTAAATTTTTTTACACCTAATCTTTTACCTATCGAGTCACGTCCATTTTTAGTACTACCTACACCTTTTTTATGAGCCATGTTGTTAATTATTTATTTTTTTTTATTTTTTTTATTAATTGATAAAACTTTTATTTTTGTTAAATAATGTCTATAACCTATTTTTTTTTTATATCCTTTTCTTCTTTTTTTTTTAAAAACTATAATTTTTTTATTTTTTATATGATTTACTATTAAAATTTTTACTAAATAATCTTTTAAATAAGGTCGTCCAATTTCTATCTTATTATTTTTTTTTAAAATATATAATATTTTTTTTATTACTAAAATCTTATTAATATTATATTTTAATTTATTTATATAAGTATATTTATTAGGGTATATTAAATATTGATTATTATGAATTAATATTATAGCTTTTTTATACATTTTAAATTTCTCTTTTAAAAAAATAAGATATATCAAATTCTTTTTTAAAAAAAAAGTATAATAAATCTATTTCATATCTAATTTGTTTCATATTATCTCTATATCTTATAGTAACAGTTTTATTAATTAAACTATATTTATCTATAGTAATACAAAATGGTGTACCTATAGAATCTTGATAGTGATATCTTTTACCTATAGAACTTTTGTCATCATAAATTACATTAAACTTATATTTTAAATTATTATATATATATTTAGATATTTTTATAATTTTTTTATCTTTTTTAATTAAAGGTAATATAGCAACTTTAATAGGAGATATAAAATATGGTAATTTTAAAAAAATTCTATTATTTTCATTTATTAAAGATTTACATAATAAACTATAAAATACTCTATCTAATCCTAACGAAGTTTCTATAATATAAGGTATATATTTTTTTTTAATTTTACTATTATAAATCATAATTTTTTTTTTAGAATATTTTATATGAGATTTAATATCAAAATTTTTTCTAAAATGAATACCCTCTAATTCTTTATATTTATTTAAAAATTTAAATTCTATATCTGTTGCATATGTAGTATAATGTGATAAATTAGTATGTTTTTTAATTTTATAATTATTACTACCTAAATTAAAAAAATAATGCCAACTTAATCTACTATTTATCCAATATTTAAACCATTTTTTTTCTTCACCTGGATATATAAAAAATTGCATTTCCATTTGTTCAAATTCTTTAGTTCTAAAAATAAATTCTTTTGTTATTATTTCATTTCTAAAAGATTTACCTATTTGTGCTATACCAAATGGTATTTTCATTTTAGTAGAATTAATAATATTTTTAAAATTTATAAATATTCCTTGAGCTGTTTCTGGCCTTAAATATGTATATTTATCTTTATAAAAAGAATTAATTTTAGTATTAAACATTAAATTAATTTTTTTAATTTTTATATTTTTTAAATATAATAATTTTTTATATTTTATTATTAATTTTAATTTTTTTAAAATTAATTTAAATTTTTTATTTTTATATAATAATAGTATTTTATTATATATATATCTATATTTTTTTTTATAATCTATATGTTTAAAAACTAAAAAAATAAATTTTTTAATATCATATATTTTATTTTTAATTTTTATAAAATATTCATTAAATTTTTTTTTATGTCCAGAAGCTATCCATACTTTTTTATTCATCAATATAGATGTATCTATTCCAACTATATTTTCTCTATATCGTACCATATAATTCCACCAATATTCTTTAATATTATTTTTCATTTCTACTCCGTATGGACCATAATCATATACACCTTTAATACCATTATAAATTTCTGATGATTTATATATAAATCCATAACGTTTAGCATGATTTATAATTAAATTTAATTTTTCTTCATTCATATATTTTATATATATATGGTATCTCCCGGAATTGAACCGGGGACACACGGATTTTCAGTCCGTTGCTCTACCTACTGAGCTAAGATACCATTAGTATTTTTATATTATATATTAATAATATAATAATTATATATAATAATGTATTTAAAATAATATAAATATTTATTAATATTTAATCCAATTCTTTTTAATAAAATTGGATCTATATTATTATTATTATAATATTTATTTAAAAATTTTATATTTTTATTATTTAATTTATTATTACCTATAATATCTAAACTTATATATTTAATAATTCTTTTAATTATATTATTATTTTTTTTTATTTTAAATCCTATTAAAGAAGATATTTTATTATTATAATGATTATAATTAAAAATATAATCTGAATTTAATTTTTTAAAATTACTAATTTTTATAGTATCTTTAAATTTTATATTATTTTCTAACAATATATCTTTTATATTTTTATTTTTATTAAATTTACTTTTATAAATATCGTTTATATTATTACATTTATTTATTATAGATATATTAATAATTTTTTTTAATATTTTAAATATTATTATATTATTAGCTACATCTTCATATTTTACTTTTAATTCAATAATATGTCCTAATGTTTTATTTTTATTTAATTTAGAATACACTAATCCATTATTTAATTTATTTATATTTATATTTTTTATATCTTCTTTATGAATTAAATATTTTAATGTTTTATTTATATCAAAATTATTTTTTATTAAAGCTTCTTTACATAAAATTATGCTATAATTAGTTATTTTTCGTAATTTTAAAATTTTATTTATTTTTTTTTTCTTCATATTTTTTAATCATTTTATTTCTATATATAATACCTTTTTTAATATATTTAGTTAATCCATATAATATATATTCTATAGATCTAGATAAATCATCGTTAGATGGTATGGGATAATCTATATTATCTGGATTTGAATCAGTATCTACAATACCTATAGTATATATAGAAGTTTTAATAGCTTCTTTTAATGCTATATTTTCTTTTTTAACATCTGCAATTATTATTGCCATAGGTAATTTTTTCATTTTAAAAATAGTCCCAAATTTTTTATTAATTTTTTTATATCTTCTTTTTATTAATATTTTTTCTTTTTTTGATAAATATTTATATAATGTTTTATTTACATTTTTTAAATTATCTTTTTTTTTTATTGTAGATATAGTATTTGAAATATTAGTTAATAATCCAGCAGGCCATTTATAATTTATATATGGCATATTAACTTTATTAGCATATTTTTCAATTGATTTTTTTAATTGTTTTTTAGTACCTACAAATAATATAGTACCTCCTAATGAACTACATTTTTGTAAAAATTTTTGAGCTCTAAGCTTATATTTTATTATTTTAAATGGATTAATTATATCAAAATTTTTAGTTTTTAATAATATAAATTTAGACATTCTAGGATTTCTTAATGAACTAGTATGACCTAAATTAACCTTATTTTTATATAATATTTTTAATATTTTAAATATTTTTTTATTCATATATAATTAACGTTTTGAAAATTGAAATTTTTTTCTTGATTTTTTTCTACCATATTTTTTTCTTTCTACTATTCTAGAATCTCTAGTTAATAATTTTTTTTTTTTTAATATTAAAGTATATTTATTATTCATTTTACATAAAATTCTAGATATACCTAAAGTAATTGCATCTATTTGTCCATTTAATCCTCCACCTTTAACTTTTATATTAAATTCTAAATTATTATTTAAATTTTTTGTTAATAATAACGGTAAATAAATTTTATTATAAAAATATTTATTACTTTTAAAATATACTGTAATATTTTTATTATTAATTAATATTTTATTTTTATTATTTAATTTTTTATTTTTTAAAATAATAATTGCTATAGATGTTTTTCTTTTTCCTACTGAAAATAATATCATATTTTATATTTAATTAAATTAGTTATATTTTTATTATATTTATTATTATTATATATAAATATATTCTTTTTAGCATATTTACCTAATAAATTTTTAGGTAACATTCTATTTATAGATAACCTTAATAATATAGAAGGATTATTTTTAAATAAATTTTCAGCTTTTTTTTTTTTAATATTTCCAATATATCCTGTATATTTTTTATATATTTTATTTTTTTTATATTTAATTTTATTAGCATTTATTATAATTACTTTATTAATATTATTATAATTAGGTGTATATATTGAATTATTTTTATTTATTAATAATTTAATAATATTTGAAGATAATCTACCTAATATTTTATTTTTTGCATTAATTAAATAATTTTTTTTTTTAATTTGAAAAAAAAATTTAGTTTTTAAATTAAAATATATCATTATTTTTTTAATAATTTATTAATATATTATAAGATAAAATATATATTTAAAAATATTATTAAATATGAATAATAAAATAATAGGTATTGATTTAGGGACTACTAATTCTTGCGTATCCGTAATGGAAGGAAATAATCCTGTAGTTATACCTAATTCCGAAGGTAAAAGAACTACACCTTCTATAGTAGCTTTTACTGAAAATAATACAAAAAAAATTGGAGATCCTGCTAAAAGACAAGCAGTTACAAATTCTAAAAAAACTATATATTCTATTAAAAGATTTATAGGAAGAAAATATGATGAAGTTATTAATGAATTAAAAGATTTTCCTTATACTATAAAAAGAGGAAAAAATAATACTCCATGTGTAGAAATAGATAATAAATTATATACTCCACAAGAAATTTCTGCATATATATTACAAAAATTAAAAAAAGATGCTGAAGAATATTTAGGATATAAAATAAATAAAGCAGTTATAACTGTTCCAGCATATTTTAATGATGCTCAAAGACAAGCAACAAAAGAAGCTGGTGAAATATCTGGATTAAAAGTAGAAAGAATAATAAATGAACCTACATCTGCAGCTTTAGCATATGGATTAGATAAAAAAAATAAAAATATTAAAATAGCTGTTTATGATTTAGGTGGTGGTACATTTGATATATCTATATTAGAATTAGGAGATGGTGTATTTGAAGTATTATCTACTAATGGTGATACTCATTTAGGAGGTGATGATTTCGATCAAGTTATAATTGATTGGTTAAATGAAGATTTTTATAATAAAGAAAAAATAGATTTAAAAAAAGATTCTATATCTCATCAAAGATTAAAAGAAGCTGCAGAAAAAGCTAAAATAGAATTATCTTCTAGTTTACAAACAGAAATTAATCTACCATATATAACTGCTACTTCTGATGGACCTAAACATTTAATAAAAACATTAACAAGATCTAAGTTTGAAGAATTATCATATAATTTAATAAAAAGAACTATTAATCCTTGTAATAAAGCTTTAAATGATGCTAAATTAAAAATAAATAATATAGATGAAATAATATTAGTAGGTGGAGCAACAAGGATACCAAAAATACAAGAAGAAGTAGAAAAATTTTTTGGTAAAAAACCATCTAAAGGAGTTAATCCTGATGAAGTAGTTGCTATTGGTGCAGCTATACAAGGTGGTGTTTTATCTGGTGATGTTAAAGATGTATTATTATTAGATGTTACACCATTATCTTTAGGTATAGAAACATTAGGTGGAGTATTCACAAAATTAATAGAAGCGAATACTACTATACCAACTAAAAAATCAGAAATATTTTCTACTGCAGTAGATAATCAATCAACAGTTACTATTAGAGTAGGACAAGGAGAAAGACCTATGTTTGATGATAACAAAGAAATAGGTAGATTTGATTTATTAAATATACCATTAGCACCAAGAGGTATACCACAAATAGAAGTTACATTTGATATAGATGTAAATGGAATTTTAAATGTATCAGCTAAAGATAAAGGTACAGGTAAAAAACAATCTATTAAAATTGAACCATCTTCTGGACTTACTAAAGATGATATAGAAAAAATGAAAAAAGAAGCTGAATTAAATGCAGAAGAAGATAAGAAAAAAAAAGAAGAAATAGAAAAATTGAATATGACAGATTCATTAATATTTCAAACAGAGAAACAAATAGAAGAAAATAAAGACAAAATTTCAAAAGATAATATAGATAACTTAAATAAAATTTTAAAAAAATTAAAAGAAGCTCATAAAAATAGAAAATTTAATAAAATAGATAAATATACTAAAAAATTAAATGATATATGGGCTAACATATCTAAAGATTTATATTCTAATACTAATAAAGAAGATAAATCTAATAATGAAGATATACAAGAAGCAGAAGAAGTAAAAAATTAATTATATAAAAATTAATATATAATTTTAATATATAGCCTCGAAAGGATTTGAACCCTTAACCTTCTGATCCGTAGTCAGATGCTCTATCCATTAAGCTACGAGGCCTTAATTTATAAATATGAATTTAATAGAAGATAAAAGATTATTTTTAATAGATTCTTTTATATATATATATAAATATTATTATTATTATAAAAAATATTATAAAGAAAATTCTATTATATATGGATTTACTAATTTTATAATAAATATATTAATAAAAAAAAGACCGACATATATATATGTAATTTTAGATGATAAAATTAAAAATAATTATAAAAAAAAAATATTTAAAAAATATAAGTCAAATAGAAAAAAAATACCTTTTAATTTAAAAAAAAATTTATTAGTTATAAAAAAAATATTAAATATTTTAAGTATTAAATTTATAAAATATAAAAATATTGAAGCAGATGATATAATAGGTAGTATAGTAAAAAATAGTGAAAAAAAAGGATTTGTAAATTATATTTATACTGAAGATAAGGATTATTATCAATTAGTTTCTAGTAGAACATTTATAATAAAAAATAATTTATTAATTGATGAAATATTTATTTTAAATAAATTTAATATAAATAATACTAAACAGTATATTGATTTAATTAGCTTAACAGGTGATAAAAGTGATAATATACCAGGTATACCTTATATAGGTTATAAAACAGCTAGTCAATTATTAAAAATTTATAATAATATAGAAAATTTATTTTTAAATATTAATAAATTAAATAATAATATAAAAAATAAAATAAAAAATTTTAAAAATTTAGTCTTTTTATCTAAAAGAATTATAAAAATTAGTAGTAATATTAATATAAATAATTTATATCCTAGATATAAAATTAGAAATATACAAATTAATATTTTATTAATTAAAATAAATTATATTTTTTTTTATAATAAAATAAAAAAAATAAAAAAAATATTATATTTATAATATGAAATCTGATATTAATATAATATTATCAGGATATTCAGGAGAAGGTATACAATTCATGGGATATCATTTATCTTATATTTTATATATAAATAATTATTATATAAAAACATATAATAATATTCCTTCAGAAATTTTATCTCCTACTAAAACTATTACAGATTTATCTGAATTTATTATACGTTTTTCTAATAAAAAAATAAATAGTTATTTTAATTTTAAAAATAACATATTCTTATTTACAAATTATATTTCTTTTAAAAAAAATTTAATTTATATAAAATATTATAGTATATTAATATTAGATTTTAATGATATTGAATTAAAAAAAATATTAAAATCTAACATTTTAAATAAAATAAAATATAAATATATATATTATTTAAATAGTAAAAAAAAAATAAATATTAAATTAAAAATAAAATATAATATATTAGAAATTAATAGATTAAAAAATTCTTTTTATATTGGATTTTTATTATATTTATTAAATTTATCTATAAATACATCAAAAAAATTTTTAAAAAAAAAATTAATACATAAAAAAAAATTATTTTTATTAAATTATAGATTATTAAAATTAGGTTATAAAATAGGTAAGAAAAATAAAATATTAAAAATTAATTTATTAAAAAATAAGTTAAAATCTAATATAACTAATCAATTAATAAATGGAAATTTAGGTATAACTTTAGGTCTAATTTTTTCTAGTATAAAATATAATAAAGGTATATTTTATTCTAGTTACCCAATAACTCCTTCTACTAGTATAAATTATTATTTAAAAAAAAATTTAAAATATATAAAATCATTAAAAATATTTGATGCTGAAGATGAAATAAGTGCAATTAATACTTCTATAGGAGCATCTTTATATAATAAATATATAGGTGTAGTTTCTACTTCTGGACCTGGTATGTCATTAATACAAGAATCTTTAGGCTTAGCTGTAGTTTATGAAATACCATTGATTATAATTAATGTGCAAAGAGTAGGTCCTTCTACAGGATATCCTACTAAGATAGAACAATCTGATTTAATGCAAGCTATTTATGGAAGACATGGTGAAGCACCAATACCAGTATTTGCAATATATAAAATTAGTAATATTATAAAATTAATTAGTTTTATATTTAAATTATCATTTAAATTACAAACTCCAATAATAATTTTAAGTGATATTAGTATTTCAAATAATTATTCATTATCTAAAAAATTAAAATATTATAATATTAAAATAAATAATATAAAAATTAAAAAAAAATTAGTTAATAATATTAATAAAGATAAATGTATAGGTGGTTTAGTAACTGATATTAATAATCATTATAATATTATAAAAAAAAGACAAAGTAAAATAAATTATATTTTAAATTATAAAAAAATTAATTATTTATTTAATATAGATAAATATGGTAAAATATTAATTATAAGTTGGGGATCTACTTATGAAATTATTATAGAATCTATTAATAAATTAATAAAAAAAAAATATAAAATAGGATATATCCATTTTATATGTTTATATCCTATTCAATATGAATTAATAGAAAATAATTATTATAAATTTAAAAAAATAGTAGTATTCGAATTAAATAATAAACAACTTTATTATATTATTAAAAGTTATTCTAATATTAATCTTAATTTATTTTATTATAATAAAATGAACGGTCAGTCATTTACTATATCTGAAATAGTTAAATATATTAAAAAGATATATTAAATATTTTCAAAAATAGCTTTTTCTTTAATAAATTTTAATTTAATATTACCTAATTTACCATTTCTATGTTTAGATATAATAATCTCTGCTTCACCTTTACATGGTTTAGATCTATCTCCATCCCAATATTTAAATCCATAATATTCAGGTCTATATAATAATAATACTATATCAGCATCCTGTTCTATAGCACCTGATTCTCTTAAATCAGATAAAAATGGTCTTTTATACCCACCCCTAATTTCTACAGCTCTAGATAATTGAGATATTGCTATAATAGGTATTTGAAATTCTTTAGCTATATATTTAATATTTCTAGATATTGTAGATATCTCTTGTTCTCTAGTTCTAAATTTATTATTATCTACATAAATTAATTGTAAATAATCTAATATAATTAATTTAACTTTATATTTATATATTAATTGTCTACATCTATTTTTGAAATCTGTTATAGTTAAATACGAAGAATCATCTATAAAAAATTTATATTTATTAAATTCATTAATTTTTAATTTAAATAATTTAATTTCTTCTTTTGTTAAATCTAAATTATTTAATCTTTCATATGGTATACCAGTTTCAAATATTAAAAATCTAGACATAATTTGATAATACGACATTTCTAAAGAAAATAAACCTACTGGTATATTTTTTTTTAAATAATTAATTAATAACGATAACGCAAAAGATGTTTTACCCATACCAGGTCTAGAAGCTATAACTATTAAATCTGATTTATGTAATCCTAAAATTATATTATCTAATTTAGTAAATCCTGTAGGTAAAAATACTTTTTTATTAATTTTTTTTATAGTTTTAGGTAATAACTTATTAATAGATTTAATATTATTATCTATATAATTAATATAAAGATTATCAATATTTTCTTGTATTTCATTTAATAATATAATAGGATTTACTCCTACTCTATTAATTTTATTAATAATATTTACAGATATTTTAATTAACTTTCTTAAAAGAAATTTTTCTATTAATAATTTTACATTTTTTTTAATTTTATAAAAATTTGTATAATTATTTAATATATAAGTTATATATATTTCTCCCCCTATTTTTTCTAATTTATTACTTTGTTTTAATTCTGATATTAAAGTAGTAAAATCTATTTTATTATATTTATAATAAATAATTTTTATATACTTAAAAAGTGTTTTATTTTTTTTTTTATAAAAAACTTCTGGTTTTAATAAATCTATAACTTTAATTAAACTTTTTTTATTTAAAATAATAGATCCTAAAATTGCTTCTTCTAATTTAATTAAATTAGGAGATTCTTTTTTAAATTTTATAATTTGAAATATTTTATTTATTATATATAATATATATATTTTATTTTAATTTTGCATTTAAATATTTATTATATAAATTTATTAATTTTTTTAAAATATTATTTATATAAAATTTATTAATTCCTTTTTTATTTTTAATATATAATCTTAATGTATATGATTTTTTATTATATGGTAGATTATTATAATATATATCAAATAATTTTAATTTTATTAAATTATTCTTTAATTCATTTTTAGTAATTTTATAAAAATCATTATAATAAATATTTTTATCTATTATTAAAGTTAGATCTTTTTTTATATAATGTAATTTACTATATTTTTTAAATATAATTTTATTATTATTATTATTTAATAGTTTAAATATTTTATCTATATAAATTATAGAATTATATATTATATTATTTTTTAATAAATAATAATTTAATTCTATTATACATATTTTATTTTTAATAATTTTAATTTTTTTATTATTATAAATTTTTAATTTATATTTATATATATTTATTTTCTCTAATATAATTTTAATAATATTAAATATTTTATAATAATTATTTAAAATATTTTTATTATTTTTTAATATTAATATTTCTATTAATTTTTCTTCTTTAATTTTTTTTAATTTATTAAAAATATAACTATTACCTATTTCATAGAATTTTAAATTATTATTTTTTCTATTTAAATTATAAATTATATTATTTTTTATACTACTAAATAAATTAGTTCTTAAAAATACTTTATTATTAATTATAATAGAATTTTTATTTTTTTCTTCTATAAAAGGTGTATTTATAACTTCATATATGCCATAATTAATTAATATATTACTAATATTATCAATTATTATAGTTTTATTAATTTTTTCTTTTTTTATATAATTAATTCTACTTTTTAATATATTTTTTTTATTTTTAATTTTATTAATATTTAAAAATTTAATTATATCATTTATAATGTCTATTTTATTATTTATATATAAAAAATTATTAACTAATATAATAAAATATTTATTATTAAATTTTAAAATATTATAATTTAATGATTTAATAATTTTTAATATTTTATTTCTATTTATAAATAAACCTATAAAATTATATATATATTTAAAAGTAATTAAAATTTTTTTATATTTTATTTTTATATTATTATATTTATATATAGACTCAATATTATTAAATTTTTTCTTTAATTGATAAATTAAATATTTAATATTAAAAATATTAATTTTATTTTTATATAAATTAGATATATTATTATTTATTTTAAAAAATTTAATAAATTTTCTAATATTTTTGTTTTTTAATATATATATCAATAATATAGCTTTATCAGTATTATTATTTACATTATAATTATAATTATTAATAATTCCATTTAAATTAATTTCTTTATCATTGTTATATATTATTATATTTCCCTTATTTTTTAAAAAAATAAATTTATTTTTTTTTATATAAAATTTAATTTTATTATTATTTTTTTTAATTATATATTTATTATTTTTATTATAATTAAATAATATTAATGGTATCCCAGTCTCTTGAATTAAATAATTAATATAATCTATTAAATTATTTTCTATTTTATAATTATTTGATAATAAAAGATTATTATATATATCATTATTATATATTTTTTTATTCTTTATAATAAAACAATTTAAATATACTATATCTTTTTTATTTATTAATTTAAATTTTATTTTATTATTTATTTTAAATAAAACTTTTTTATTATAATTTAATAAAGTTTTATATGGCTTTCCTTTATAATTTAAATAACTTATAATTATATTAGAAATATTAATATAATATATTAAATAATTAATATTAGGAGTACAATTTATTCTAATTAAATAATCTGTATCATATTCACTATAAATAAGTGATTTTTTTTTATTTATAAGTATTAATGTATTTTTAAATAAATAATATTTAGATTTAACTATTTTATTATTTTTAATTAAAAATATATATCTATTATTATTCTTAGTTACATGTTTTATTCTAGATAAAAAGAAATTTTTGTTGTATTTATAATAATAAATAGGATATATTTTATTTATATTTAATATTTCTATACCTATAATATTAAAAATATTTATTACTTCTTTTATATTTAAATTATAATTAATAAATTTTTTTATCCAACTTAATAAAAGATTCATATAGTATTTTAGTTTTTTATATTAGTTATTAAACCCATAAATAATATTTTATTATTAATTTTTTTTTTTATAAAAATATTTTTTTTATTTATATATATATATTTATTATTTAATATTAACAATAATTTTATAAATAAATATAAATTAATTATTAATTTAATTTTTTTACCTTTATAAGTAAAATTTTTAATTATATTTTTTAAATTAATAAATTTATTCTTATATGACAATATAATTTTTCTTTTAAGTATTTTTAATTCTATAAAATTTATTATATTATTTTTATTAATAATATTATATATTTTAATTAATTTATTTAATATATTTTTTTTATCTATTATTAAATAATAAAATTTTTTTATATTTAAATTAATTAAAAAATTAAATTTATTTATTTTATTAATTAATTTAATTTTTAATATATAATATGTTTTTTTAGTATTTATATATAAATATTTATTATAAAACAATATATTAATATTATTTTTATATTTTTTAAATATTTTTATATATATTAACAAAGATTTTTTAGATATTTTATATAAAATATTATTAAAATTATAAGATTTTATTTTAAATTTAAAATATAAAAAATAATAATTATAATCAGTACTTATAAAATATATTATATTATTATAAATTTTTATAAATAAGTTATTTTTTTTAATTAATATATTTTTATTATTTAAATTAAAAAATAATTTATTTAAAATTGATATAAATATTTTATTATTAATTTTTATATATTTAGGTTTTTTAATAATATATTTATTAAATTTTATTTTATAATTAAATTTATAAATTTTTAATTTATAATAATCATAATAATTAGTTATATAAATATTTTTATTTTTAATTAATATATTATATTTATTATTATTAAATATTAAAATTTTAATAAAATAATTAATATTTTTAATAATAAAAATTTTTTTTATATTATATTTATTATATATTTTTATATTAGTTAATAGAATAAAATTATTTTCTTTTATATATATAAAAAAATTATTTTTATATATATAACAATATGTAATATTAAATATTTTATAATAATTATATTTTATATAAAAAAAGTTAATTTTATTTAAATAATATATTAAAAAATTTTTTAAAAATATATTAATTTTTTTTATTTTTATATACATGTTATTATTTTAATAATTGGTTTGGTAGTTCAAATTGGTTAGAATACGTGCCTGTCACGCACGAGGCTACGGGTTCAAATCCCGTCCAAACCGTAAAATTTTTTTATAATTTAATGTTAAAAATAATTAAACAACTAGAATATATTTATAGTTTACAATTATTAGAAAATAAAAAAAAGAAAATAAACAAAATTTATAAATATATACCTAAGCTATATAAAAAATATATTAAAAATATTAAAAATAAAAAGAATAAAATAATTATAATAAATAAAAAATTATTATACAATAAAAATAAAATATTATATTTAAATAAACAAGAAAATATTCATAATTCTTTAATTAATAAATATCAAATTGATAAAAATATTATAGATAATTTAAAAGATTTAAATAATCTTAATAAAGAAATAGAATATAGTAAATTAAAAATTAATTATATTAATAAACAAAGAAAAAAAATTAATAAAAATATAGTTAAAATTAATAAAATAAATGAATCTATTTTAAATCATATTGATATTATTAAATATAAAATAAAAATAAAAAAAAAAAAATTAAAAATATTATTATTATATATTAAAAAAAATTTACCAAAAATTTATAAATTAATTAATTATTACATAAATAAAGTAAAGTCTTATAAAATATATAAAAAATTTTTATTTATTAAAAATAAATCTATAGATAATATAGGTATAGTATCAATATATAAAAATAAAGCTATTGAAGGTATATATTTAACAATACCAAAATATATATATTATAAATTAAATAAAAATAAGAAAATATTTTATGATTATTATACTGGAAAAATTTTAATTAGTAAAAATTTATCTGATAAAATAAAAAATAAATTAAATAAAAAATTAATGATATATTTATAAAATTATATTAATTAATATTATTTAAATTTTTTATTTTTTTTAATATTAAGTACTCTTTTCTAATTTTTTTTAATCTTTTAATTTCAGAAGGTTTTTTGTAATATAATTTATTTTTTATATTTTTAATTAAATTTAATTTAGTAATTTTTTTTTTATGTATTTTTAATCCTTTTTCTATATTTTGACCTTCTTTTATAATAGTTATTAAATTCATATATATTAAAATATATAAAAAAAAATAATGAATAAAATTAATAAAATAAAAGGTACTATAGATTTATATAATGATAAATATTATATATTTAAATATATCGTAAATAAAATTAAAAAAATTTTTAAAAATAATGGATATATACCAATAAATACTCCATCTATAGAAGATAAAAAGATATTAACTAATTTAAATATAAATCTATCTAATAAAATTATATATTATTTAAATAATAATAAATTTTTAATTTATGATTTAACTATACCTTTAATAAGATTTTTAAATAATAATTATAATAATTTAATATTTCCATTTAAAAGATATCAAATTCAAAAAGTATGGAGAGGTGAAAATCCACAATATAATAGATATAGAGAATTTTATCAATTCGATATAGATATAATATCATTTAGATATAATGATAAATATTATTTAGAATTAGAATTATTAACAATATGCGAAAAAATATTCAGTAATTTAAAATTAAAAGCTAATTTAGAAATAAATAATAAAAAATTATTATATGATTTATGTAAATTTTTATCTATAAAAAAAAATAAAATAAATAAATTTATTACTATTTTAGATAAAATTAATAAAGTTAAAATATATAATATTTTAAATTATATAAAAGTTAATAAAATTATAAAAAAAAAAAAATATAAAAAATTTATATATATTTATAAAAAAAATTTATTAAAAAATAATAAAAAAAAAATAAAATTTCTTGTCTTCACTCAAGATTTTGAACTTAAAATTTTGTGTTTGAACTCAAAATTTTGGGTTAAAATGAGGAACTTTTAAGTCTACAATTGAAATTTTGAGTACAGACAAAGTTTATAAACGCAAAGTTTCTTGTCTTCATTCAAAATTTTGTACTTAAACTTAAACCCAAATAGAAAATTTTGAGTTGGCACAGTTTCAAGTAAAAAAATAAGATTTTGAACTTAAAATTTTATCAACACAAAATTTCTTGTCTTCAATCAAAATTTTGTACCACAACTTGAATCTTGTGTTTTGAACCAAAATTTGAAATTTGAATTCGAAAATAAGATAAGAAACTTTTAAATTGCAATATCAACATTTTAATTAGGTACACACAGTTTCCAGTCGCAAGTATAGACAAAATATTAAAAATAGATTTTTAAAAACGAAATTTCTTGTCTGCACTCAAAATTTTTTACTTAAACCTGAAGTTTTGTGTTTGAACTTATATGTATACTTCCCTGTTTAAATAAAAAAATCGCAGATTTCAACTAAAATTTTTTTTCTCAACTTGGAATTTTTGGTAAAACGAGGTAGTTTTAAGTCCAAAATTGAAATTTTGAGTTCAGAGACAAAGTTTCAAGTCACAAAGATACAATTATGAACTTAAATCTTTATAAACACAAACTTTCTGGCCTCAATTCAAAGATTTTGTTTGAATGCGCAAGTTTGATTTAAAACAAGACTCAATAAAAAAATTTGACTACTCATATGAAATTCCAAATTTGAACTTTATATTTTGAGTTAAATGTAGAAACGAAAATTTGCTTCCAAACATAAAATATTAAATTGAAACACAAAGTTTCAAATGCCAAAGATAAGATTATGAACTTTAAATGTTTTTAACAAAAAAATTCTTGTCTTCAATCAAAATGTTGTGCGTTGTTCTTACTTGAACTAGAAATTTTGTGTATAGACGCAAATTTCGTGTTTGAACTCGAAATTTTGAGTTAAAACAGAAGCTTTTGAGCCTGAAATCCAAAATAGTGATTTCAAACTCAAAATTTTGTATTTGAATTTGAAGTTTTGTGTTTTGAACTGAAATTTTTAGTTAAAACAAGAAACATTTAAGTCTAAACAAAAAAATTTTGGTAGACAAAAAAAATGTAAACAGATTTATAAAAATTATTGTATAATATATTTAATAAAAATAATTTAAATATAAAAAATTTAAATTATATAAAATTATTATATAATAAATTATTAAAATATAATTTTAAATATCTTAATATATATATAAATTTTTTATTATCTAGAGGATTAAATTATTATAAGAATATTATATTTGAAATTAAAACAAATACTTATAATACTTCTTTATTAGGTGGAGGATCTTATAATAATTATTTAAAAATTAATAATAAAAATACTTATTATATAGGTATGTCTATAGGAATTTATAGAATATTAAATTATTTTATTGAAAAATTTAATAATATAAAAATAAAAAATAAAAATATAAAAATATTATTTATAAACTTAAATTTAGAATATAATATTTATTATAAATATTTAAATTTATTAAATAATGAATATATAGTAGAAATTTATCCTAATTATATAAAAATTAAAAAACAAATAAAATATGCAATTAAAAAAAAAATAAATATTTTAATATTTATAGGTAATAAAGAAATAAAAAATAATATAATAAAGATAAAAGATTTAAAAAGGGGGAAAGAATATATATTTTATAAATTAAATAAATTTTTAAATTTTTTAAAAAATTATAAATTATATATTTTATCTAAAATATGATTTTTTTCTTTTATTAAATTATAAAAATTATTTAAATAATAAGTATTATTTCTATTTATTTTTATTTTTAATATATGTATATTAATAGTTTTTAATACTATATAATATTTATATTTTAATGCATTTTCTTTAAAAATATATTTTATATTTTTATATTTTATAATTCTTTTATTTTTTTTATAAGTTAATTTTTTAAATTTTATATTATTCTTTTTAATTATATTTAAATATAAATTATTAGATTTATGATAAAAATTAATTTTATATTTTTTTAATATATTAAAAATATATTTTAAAATATTATATGAATATATAATTTTATTTTTATTATTGTATTTATAAATCAAATTATATTTTCTTAATTTATAATATTTTTTTATTATATTAAAAATAATATTATTATAATATTCAATTTTTAACTTTAAATTTATTTTTTTTGATATTTTTTTGTTATTTTTTTCTTCTTTTTCTTTACTATTTCTTTTTTCAATATTGATAGTTTTACTAAAATGAATTTTATTAATTTTATAAATTTCGTTATATACATATTTTTTTGATATTTTAAATTTTTTAATTATTTTTTGTATATAGAATTCTTTTACTATATTATTATTAATATATAAAATTTTTTTTAAAAGTATACTTAATAATTTATATTTTAAAAATGGATCATTTAATTCTTTTTTATATATAATAAAAAAATAATCTATAAAATTTTTACTATTCTTTAGAAAATAATTATTTATATTATTTTTTAATTTATTATGTTGAATATAACTACTTGGATCTTCATTATCTTTAAAATAGAATAATCTTATATTAATATCATTTTTAAAAAAAATAATAATGTTTTTAATTACTGCATCTATACCACTATTATCTCCATCATATAATAAAATTACATTATCTGTATATTTTTTAATTAAATCTATATGGTATTGACTAATATTAGTACCTAGTGTAGCTACTACATTTTTTATATTAGCATTATATAAAGATAGAAGATCCATATAACCTTCTACTATATAACATGAATTATTAATACTTATATATTTATTAGTTTCATATAAACCATATAATATTTTACTCTTATTAAAAAATAAATTATTTCTTGAATTTATATATTTATTAATTTTTACAGATAAATCAAAATTTCTACCTCCAAATCCTATAATATTACCATTAATATTTTTTATAGGAAACATTATCCTATTTTTAAATAAATAATAAAATTTTTTATTAATAATAGTAAATATACCTATATTATTTAAAATATAATCGTTGAATTTTATTTTATTTTTTATAAAAAATGATTTTATAGATATATTACTAGGTGAATATCCTATATTAAATTTTTTAATTGTTTTTTTATTTAAATTTCTTTTAATTAAATATTTATATACTTTTTTATTATTAAATAAAAATTTAACATATAATTTATTTATATTAATTAATATTTTATTTATTATAAATAAAAAATTATTCTCTTTTTTATATAAATTATTATTTTTTTTAAAATTAATATTTTTTATATTATATTTGTAATATTTATTAATTAAATAATTTATAGCTTGATAATAATTATAATTAAATATATACATAATAAACTTAACTAATGTACCACCCTTTCCACTACTAAAATCTTTCCAAATTTTTTTAGTAGGGGAAACCATAAAAGAAGGATTAGTTTCTTTTTTAAATGGACTAAATCCTTTATAATTATTACCACATTCTTCTAATTTTACAAATTCACTTATAATTTTAACTATATTTAATTTTTTTATTAATTTATTAAAATAATTATTCATATAAAATTCATTTAAATTAAGTAAATATAATGAAAACAATTAAAAGATTTATACCATTAATTACACCATTAGATAATAATTTTAATATAGATTATTTATCACTTGAAAAAATACTATTTCATATAATTAATTTAGAGAAAATTAATTATTTAATTATTTTTGATAATATTTCAGAATATCAATTAATTAATTCAAATGATAAAATTGATTTAATTAATTGTATTATTAATAATAATAAAAATAATTTAAAAATAATATTAAAAATTAATAATGTTTATAATTATTATGATTTAATATATGAAATTAATAAAAAAATATATAAAGATTTTTATTATATAATTATAGATTTTCCATTATATTATAATAATAAATATAAAGAAGATATTATAGAAAATTATATTAAATTATTTAAATATTATAAATATTTATATTTTTATTTTTCTATAGAAGAAAAATCTAATATAGATGAAAATTTTTTTTTAATTTTAAAAAAGGAGTGTAATAATTTTAATGGTATATTTAATAAAAAAAAATATATTTTTCAAAATTATGAATTAATAAATAATATTGATATTATAATTAATAATGATGTTAATCTATTTAATAATATACATTTAAATATTAAAGGTGTATCATCTCCTTTATTTTATTTTTTTTTAAATTATTTTTATAATGAGATTTTTTATTATATAAAAAAAAATAAAATTTTTAAATTTAATAAAATATATTATAATTTAAATAATTTAATAAATATTTTATATAAAAAAATTTATACTATATCAGGTATAAAATATTTATTAAATTATTTAAATTTGTGCAATTATTATATAAAAGACCCTATATATAATATAAAAGATATTATTTATTATAAAAGATTAATAACATTATTTAACAAAATAATAAATAAATAACATAATATTATATGAAAATATTATTAAAAAAAAAAAATAATTTGTTATTTGATATTAAAAATTTAGAAAAAATATCTAATACTTCTATATATAATTTAATAAATATTATATCTAAAAGAGCAAAAATAATTAATAAAAATATTAGATTATATACTAAAGAAATATTATTACTTTTAAAAATTAAAAATTATAAGAATAAGAAAGATTTAAAAAATAAGATATTAAATATAAATAATTTACCTAATCCTTTATATTTAGCTATTATTGAATTATTAAAAAAAAATAAAAAAAATGAGGAAAAAAATATATATAAATAATAATTTTTATAAATTAAATCAGTTTTTAAAAATTAAGAAATATATAAATATTATATTATTATTAGATGATAATGTTAAAAAATTTTGTTTAAATATTTTATATAAATATTTATCTAATAATATAAAAAATAAAATTATATTATTTGAAATAAAATCAGGAGAAAATAATAAAAATTTAAATACATGTATAAATATTTGGAAAAAATTAATTAAATTAAAAATAAATAAAGATAGTCTAATAATTAATTTTGGGGGAGGTGTAATAACTGATTTAGGTGGTTTTATAAGTTCACTTTATAAAAGAGGTATAAATTTTATTAATATACCGACTACATTATTAAGTATGATAGATGCTTCTATAGGTGGTAAAAATGGTATAAATTTTTATAAATTAAAAAATGAAATAGGTATTATTAAAAATCCTATATCTATATTTATTAATTATAAATTATTATTAAGTTTACCTAAAAAAGAAATTACTTCAGGCTTAGGAGAAATTTTAAAATATGGATTAATATATAATAAAAAATTATGGAATAGAATTATAAATAAAAATATTGATAATATTAATTGGAAATTTATAATATATAAATCTATAAAGATTAAATTATCAATAGTAAAAAAAGATCCATATGAATTATTAGGTTATAGAAAAATATTAAATTTTGGGCATACTATAGGTCATGCTATAGAAAGTTTATTTTTATATAATAAATATCCTATTACACATGGTGAAGCTATTATGTTAGGTATGATATGTGAATCATGGATATCTAAATATAAAGGATATTTAAATAATAATGAATATAAAAAAATATTAAATGGAATATTAAAATATATAGAAATTAAAAAAATTAATGAAATTTTTTTTAAATATATATTAAATACAATTGAAAATGATAAAAAAAATTTTAATAATAAAATTTATTTTGTATTATTAAAAAAAATAGGTAAATCTATTTATAATATAGAAATTAAAAAAAAAATTATTATAGATAGTATTAAAGTATTGAATAATATAAAAAAAATAATATGAAAGATAAATATATAAAATCTATTACTATTAATAATGAAGTTAAAAAATCGTATATAGATTATGCGATGTCAGTAATAGTATCTAGAGCTTTACCTGATGTTAGAGATGGATTAAAACCAGTACATAGAAGAATATTATATTCTATGTATAAATTAGGTATATTTTATAATAAAAATTATAAAAAATCAGCACGTATTGTAGGTGAAGTATTAGGTAAATATCATCCACATGGAGATAAATCAGTATACGATAGTATTGTACGTATGTCACAATTATGGAATATAAGATATAAATTAATAATAGGTCAAGGTAACTTCGGATCAATAGATAATGATCCACCTGCAGCCATGAGATATACAGAAATTAAATTAGAAAAAATTACTAATGAAATGTTATATGATATTAAGTACAATACAGTAAAAATGAAGAGTAATTTTGATGATACATTATTAGAGCCTGTTGTATTACCTACAAAAATACCTAATATAATTATTAATGGATGTACAGGTATAGCAGTAGGTATGGCTACAAATATGCCTCCACATAATTTAACAGAAACTATTAATACTATATGTAAATATATAGATAATAAAAATATTAATATTAATAAATTAATAAAATCTATAAAAGGTCCTGATTTTCCTACTGGAGGAATTATATTATCTTATAATGGTATTATAAATGCTTATAAAAAAGGTAAAGGTAAAATTATTATTAGATCTAAGTATTATATTAAAAAGACTAAAAAAAATAAGTATTTAATAATTAAAGAAATTCCTTATCAAGTTATAAAAAGTAATTTAATAAAAAAAATTTATGATTTAATAAAAATAGGTAAATTAGAAGAAATAGAAAACATAAAAGATGAATCTAATAAAAAAGGTATAAGAATAATATTATTATTAAATAAAAATAGTATATCAGATATAGTAATTAATAAATTATTAAAATATACTGATTTAGAAGTAAGTTACCATATTAATAATATAGCTTTAGTTAATGGTAAACCTAAAAGATTAAATTTAAAAGAATTAATTTCATATTTTATTAAACATAGAAATGAAGTTATTATTAATAAGTCTAAATTTTTTTTATTAACTAATAAAAAAAAATTACATTTATTAAAAGGATTTATAAAAATTTCAAATAAAATTAATAAATTATTAGATTTAATAAAAAAATCAATATCTTATAAAGATTCTTTTAATAATATAAAAAGAATATTTAATTTATCAGATTTACAAATAAAATTTATTTTAAATACTAAATTATATAAATTAACAAATAATGAAATAAAAAATTTAGTTAATAAATATAATGAAGTAAAAGATTTTATAATAAAAAATAAAAATATTATAAATTCAGAAAATGAAAGAATGAGTATAATTAAAAATGAATTATTATATATTAAAAATATATATGGTGATTCTAGAAGAACTTTAATTGATTATTCAGATTATGAATACTTAAATTCTAAAAAAATAAATTTAATTGAAAATTTAAAACTTTTAATAATTTTAACTAAAAATGGATATATAAAAAGAACTTTATTGTCAGAATATAAAACTCAAAAAAGAGGAGGATTAGGATCTAAATGTATAACTATAGAAAAAAATGATTCTATTAAAAAAGTTTTAGTAGGTAGTAATCATTATTACGTTATGTTTTTTACATCTAATGGTAGAGGATATTTATTAAAAATTTATAATATACCTATAGGTAATAAAAAATTTAAAGGTCGTGCTATACAAAATTTTATTAAAGTTAAAAAAAAAATACAAACTTATATATTCATAAAAACACTATATGATAAAGAATATATAGATAATCATTATATAGTTATGGTTACAAAATATGGTGTAGTTAAACGTACAATTTTAAATAAATATATAAATATTAGAAAAAATGGTATTAAATCTATAATATTAAGAGATAATGATCCACTATTAGAAGCAATATTAACTAATGGTTCTTCTAAATTATTAATAGCAATTAATAATGGAAAAGCTATAATATTTAATGAAAAAGATATTAAATTAACAAATAGAACTACTATTGGTGTAAAAGGTATATATATAAATAAAGAAAAAGATAAAGTTATAGGTATAGTATCTTATGAAGATATTAATAAAGAAGTATTAGTAGTTTCTGAACATGGATATGGTAAAAGAACTTTATTAAAAAATTATAGAGTAACTAATAGAGGATGTATAGGAGTAAAAACTATAAATATAACTCCTAAAACAGGTAAATTAATTTCTATTTTAGTAGTTTCTAATAATGACGATTTAATGTTAATAAAAACTAATGGAGTAGCATTAAGAATAAATATATCTACAATAAGAATAGTAAGTAGAAATTCTCAAGGAGTTAAATTAATAAAATTAAATAAAGATGAAAAAATTGCTAGTGTAGTATTAATAAAAAATAAATATATATAAGTATGAATAAAATAATAAAATATTTAGAAAATAAATATTTAAAAGATAAAATTCAATATGATATTAAGATAGGAGATAATATTAGTGTGTATTATAGTAATATAGAAAAACTGAAGAATAAAAAAAAAAGTCAAGTATTTACAGGATATGTAATAGCTAAGAAAGGAGATAATAAATTTAATAAAACTTTTATAGTACGTAAAATAATTAATAATATAGGAGTAGAAATGATTTTTTTCTTATATTCTCCATATATTAATAATATTATAATTAATAATCGTGGGAAAGTTAAAAGATCTAAATTATTTTATTTAAGATATAATAATAAAAAAATAAAAAAATAGAGATATAAATAAATCTCTATTTTTTTTTAAAATATATGTTACCATATTTATTATAATATTGCCATTTATCAATTATTCTTAATATTTCATTTATATTGTAATTAATATTTTTATTATGTATAGATATATGTCTAATAAATTTATTATTATCTATAAAAAATATAGTTTTATTTAATTCTTTATTAATTTTTGTTAATAAATTATATTTATATGATATAATTTTATTAGTATCATAGAACAATAAAAATTTAATTTTATTATTTAATTTAAACTGTATTTTATCTGTTAATATACAAATTACTTCTACATTTCTTATATAAAAATCTTTATATAACAATTGAAATTCAAACAAATCTTGTATAAATCTATAAGTAGTAAAAAATAATATTATATATTTGTTATTTATATATTTTTTAAAATTTATTTTCTTTATAATTTTATTATTTTTAATTCCATCATATAAAAAATTAGGAGTTATTTTATTAATTAAATTTATCATATTTATTTAATTCGTTCTATATATTTTAGTGTTTTAGTATTTATTTTAATATAATCTCCTATTTTAATAAATAATGGTGTATATATAGATAATCCTGTTTCAAGTATAGATTTTTTATATTTATTTTTTTTTGTGTTTCCTTTTATTACTGATTCTGAATTAACTACTTTTAATATTACATATTTTTTATATTTACAAAATAAAGGTTCATTATTATCTTTATTAAAAATAATTTCAATTATATCATTTTTTTTTATTAACATAGAATATTTATTAAAAAAATTTTTAGATAAACTAATTAAATTATAATTAGATTTATTAATTAAGTAGTATTCCTTTTTTTCTTTATATAAATATGTATAATATTTTGATATTATATTAATTTTATTAATTTTTGCTCCGCAAGGAATTATATATTTAATTATATTACCATTTTTTATGTTTTTTATTTTAGTTCTAAGAAATGCATTACCTTTACCGGGTTTAACATGTAAAAAATCAATTATTTTATAAAAATTATTTTTATTTTTAAAATATATACCTTTTTTAATTTTTGATATATTTATTAACATATTATAATAATAAAATAATAAAAATATTAAAATGAAAAGAACTTATCAGCCTTCTAATGTAAAAAGATTCAGAAAATTTGGATTTTTAAAAAGAAATAAGAAAAATAAAAAAATATTATATAGAAGAAGATTAAAAAAAAGAAAATACTTAACTATAAGTAATCGTTAATATTATTCTTCGCTAATAACTTTTTTAGTTTTCATAGTTATTACTATTTTATCTAATTCATGTAATATTTTTATATTTTTCTTTAAAATATCTTTAATATATATTTTATCCCCTATATCTAATTTACTTATATCTATTATAAATTCATCAAAATAATTTTCTATAGTAGTTAATATTCGTATTTTTTTTAATACTATATAACATATACCACCATTATTTATTCCTATGGGATTACCTATAGTTTTTACATTTATATAGCATTTAAATTTTTTATTATACTCTATTTTAAAAAAATCTATATGATAAATTTTATTTTTAAATATATTATACTGTATATCTTTAATTAAACATAAATATTTATTTTTATTTAAATATAAATTTATTATATAAATTTTTTTTTTAATAATATTATTAACATCTTTTAATTCTATAGAACATGGTATATTTATATATTTATTATAAATAATACATGGTATATCATGTTTATTTCTATTTTTAATTATTATTTTCATATATTTTTAATTTTTTATTTAAATTTAATAATTTTTATTTTAGGTAAATTTTCCCATATACTATCTATATTATAATATTTTCTTATTTTTTTTAAAAATATATTTATAATAATATGATTGTAATCTATTAATACCCATTCTAAATTATTAACTCCTTCTATATTATATGGTAATATATTTAATTTTTTCTTTATTAATATAATAATTTTATTATAAATATTTTTTATATGTATTGTCGATTTACCATTACATATAATTAAAAAATTAAATAAATTATTAGGAGTATTACGAATATCTATTAATTTTATTTTTTTAGCATTTATTTTATTTATAATTTTTAAAATTTTTTTAATTAATAAATATTTTTTATTATAAATTTTCACAGTTAAAATTAGATTATTATGTTATCAAATTCTTTTAGTAAAAAAATATTTTTTCCTTTATTTTTAAAATATTTAAATATTTTATTTTTATTAATTTTAATTTCAGTGAATGTATTATAATGTACACCCATAATATTATTACATTTTAATAAATTAGAGGCTAAATATGCACTTCTATAATCCATAGTAAAAATACCACCTATAGGTAAAATTATCAAATTAAATTTTATATTAAAATAATTCATATCATAAAATATATCAGTATCACCTGCAATATAAATATATTTATTTTTATATTTTATTATAAATCCACCTGCATTACCTCCATATGTACCATCATAAAAGCTACTAGAATGCAATGCATAAACATATTTAATATATAAATATTTATTAATTTTTAAAAATGATCCAAAATTTAAATTTATATATTTAAATAATTTAAATTTTTTATTATAATATTGGCATATTTCAAAATTAGAAATTATTGTAGAATTATATATTTTATATATATTATTAACATCTTTAGTATGATCTATATGTGCATGTGTAATTAAAATATAATCTATTTTTTTAAATATATTTATATTTTTATTCTTTAATATTGGATTATCAGTAAAAAATGGATCTACTAATATATATATTTCATTAATAATTAATAATATAGTAGAATGTGATATATATTTAATTTTTATCATATTTATTTTTTTTTATTATCTAATTTTGGATATCCTGTACCAGCTGGTATTTGATTACCTATTATAACATTTTCTTTTAATCCATATAATTTATCAATTTTAGCACTAATTGCAGATTCACTTAATATTCTAGTTGTCTCTTGAAATGATGCAGCAGATAAAAAAGATTTATTATATAAAGCAGATTTTGTAATACCTAATATAACTGGTATAGCTATTGCAGGTCTAGGCTTTTCTATTTCAATTGTTTTTTTATTTTTTAATTTTAACATTAAATTTTTAATAGATATATAATATTTATTTAATAACATACCCTTTTTAAATTTTTTATATTTTTTTTTAATTTTAATTAAATTATTAATTTTTTTATTTATTTTTATAAAATCTATTTTATCTATAATTTTACCTTTAATTAAATTAGTATCTCCTATATCTATTACCTTAACTTTATTTGTCATTCTTTTAATAATTATTTCAAAGTGTTTATTATTTATTTCTACTCCTTGCGATTCATATATATTCTGTATTTTATTTATTAAATATTTTTCTAAATATCTAAGCCCCTTAATATATAATATATCTTCCAATGATATATAACCTTCAGTTAAAACTGTTCCATCTTTTATATAATCATTATCCTGAACTAATATTTGTTTAGATATATTTATTAAATATTTTTTAGTTTTATTTAATCTATAAGATTTTACTGTTATTTCATTAAATTTATTATTTTTTCTTTTTATTTTTACTATACCATCAATTTCAGATAAAACTGAATAATTATAAGGTTTTCTAGCTTCAAATATTTCTGTTAATTTAGGTAGTCCTCCTGTTATATCTTTATTATAATAAAACCTTCTTGGTATTTTTATTAAAACTTCCCCTTTTTTAATTATATCATTATCATTTACATTTAATATGGCTCCCTTTGGTAAATGATATTCTTTTAAAATTTTTCCAGATTTATTTATTATAGATATAGTAGGGAAATATTTTAAATTTTTATTATCTATTATTATTAACTCTTTAAATTCTGAATTCTTATCTTTATTTATTTTATAATTTATATTTTCTTTAAAATTATTAAATTTAATTTTACCATTTTTTTCTGAAATTAATACTACATTATATGGATCCCATTTATAAATTATATCTCCAATTTTTACTATCTGATTATTCTTTAAATATAATAAACTTCCATATGGTATATTACTTTTATAAATTATTTCTTTATTTTTATTTTTAATTATTAATTTAGTTGATCTAGAAATAATTAAATATTTATCTTTTATTTTAATATATTTTAAATATTTAAAACTAATAATACCTTTAAATTTTGATTTTATTATATTATCTTTAGATATATTACCAACTGATCCACCAACATGAAATGTTCTTAATGTTAATTGTGTACCAGGTTCTCCTATAGATTGAGCTGCTATTATACCAATAGGATCTCCTACATTAATTAATCTTCTATTAGATAAATTACTACCATAACATTTAGAGCACACACCATATTTATTTTCACAAGTTAATATAGATCGTATAAATATTTTATTAATTTTATATTTATTAATATAATTTATTATATTTTCATCTATTAATGTATTTTTTTTTATAACTAAATTTTTATTTATTTTTATAGATTTCAATAATATTCTACCTAATACATAACTATTTGATAAATTAAATTTATTATTAGTAATTTTTATACCATTTAATGTTTTACAATCTTTTTCTTTTATTATAATATCATGTACTACATCAACTAATTTTCTAGTTAAATAACCGGCGTCTGCAGTCTTTAATGCTGTATCAGCTAACCCTTTTCTAGCTCCATGAGTAGATATAAAAAATTCTAAAGAAGTTAATCCTTCTAAAAAATTTGATATTATAGGAGTATCTACTATTGATTTATCTATATTATTTTCTATGTTACTAGTAATTGACATATTATATTTTTGTGGTCTTGTAATTAATCCACGAATACCTGCCAATTGTCTAATCTGTACTATAGTACTTCTTGCTTCTGAACTTAACATCATATATAAAGAATTATATCTATTTTTACCCATATTTTTAATTATTTCATTAGCCATATATGATGTTGTATTACTCCAAATATCTATAATATTATTATTTTTATCTTTTTCTGTTATAAATCCTAAATTATAATTTTTATATAAAGTATTAATTTTATTTTTAATATTATCTATAACTTTTTTTTTATTTTTATATACTAAAATATCTTCTAAATTAAATGATAAACCACCTTTATAAGAATATAATAATCCTATTTTTTTTAATTTATCTAAAAATTTTCTAATAACATGAATATTAGTATTTATATATATTTCTATTATAATTTTTTTTAAAATTTTTTTTTTAATTAATTTATTTATAAATTTATAATTTTTATGTTTAGGTATAATATTATTAAATATAGCTCTACCTACTGTAGTATATATAAATTCATTATTTATTCTTAATTCTATATGATCATGAATATTAATTTTTTTTAAATTATAAGCAATTATTATTTCGTTAATAGAATAAAATTTATTAGTTTTATCTTTTTTATCTTTTTTAAAATAAGAAGTTAAAAAATATAATCCCAATATTATATCTTGAGATGGTATTACTATAGGATTACCATTAGAAGTATTTAATATATTTTGAGGAGATAATATTAATAATTTAGCTTCTAAAATTGATTCATAAGATAATGGTAAATGTACCGCCATTTGATCTCCATCAAAGTCTGCATTAAAAGCAGAGCATACTAATGGGTGTAATTTTATTGCTTTACCTTTTATTAATATTGGTTCAAAAGCTTGAATACTAAATCTATGTAAAGTTGGTGCCCTATTTAATAATATAGGATGATCTTTTATAATATTTTTTAATATTATCCATATAATTTCTTTTTTAGTATCTATAATTTTTTTAGCACTATTTATAGTATTTGCTAATCCTAAATTTAATATTTTATATAATAAATATGGTCTATATAATTCTATAGCTATTTTTCTAGGTAATCCACATTGATATAATTTTAGATGTGGTTCTACTACTATAACAGATCTTGCTGAAAAATCTACTCTTTTACCTAATAAATTTTGTCTAAATCGACCTATTTTACCTTTTAAAATATCAGATAATGATTTTAATGGTCTATTATTATCTGTTTTAACTGAATAAGTCTTTCTAGAATTATCTAATAACGCATCTACAGCTTCTTGTAACATTCTCTTTTCATTTAATAATATTACTTCTGGAGCATCAGATTTAAATAATTTTTTTAATCTATTATTTCTTATAATAATTTTTCTATATAAATCATTTAAATCTGATGAAGCGTATTTACCTCCTTCTAATTGTACTAAAGGTCTTAAATCAGGTGGTATTACAGGTAATACTGTTAAAACTAAATACTCTGGTTTATTTCTTTTTCTACCATTATAAAATAATTCTATAACTTGTATTTTTTTTAAAAGAATTCTACTTTTTATTATATTTTTTTCTTTATTATATTTATCTTTATATATAAAATATAATTCTTTTATATTTATTTTTTTTAATATATCATAAATAGCAGATGCTCCTGTTTTAATAGATATATTTTTAGTTTTTTCAGAATTATATCCTATTAATAATTTTTTTATTTTTATATATATTTCTTCATTAATTAAATCATATTTTTTATAATATTTTTTATTAATTTTTATATATTTAAATTCACCTAAATTTAATATTATATATCTGTCATAATAAATTATATTTTCAACCTCTTTAGGACTTTTATTAATTAAATATGAAATTTTATTAGGCATACATTTAAAACCCCATATATGTACTACTGGGACCATCAATTTAATATGTCCCATACGTTCTCTTCTAACATTTTTTTTAGTAATTTCTATACCACATCTATCACAAACTATACCTTTATATTTTATATTTTTATATTTTCCACATCCACATTGATAATCTTTTATAGGTCCAAAAATTTTTTGACAAAATAATCCATTAGGTGTTGGTTTTTGTGTTTTATAATTAATAGTTTCAGATATTAAAACTTCTCCATAAGAATCATCTATTATTTTTTTAGGAGAAGATAAATTAATATATATTTTTTTTATATTATTTTTA